>NZ_JBFODR010000035.1:0-67798 GCF_040908425.1 Aeromonas sp. R2-1 | reverse complement strand
TGAATCGCCCCGGCTTCTCTAGACACTTTTGAGCCGTTCGAAATATTGCTTTTCACACTCTACTGGCGATAGCCCATTGTTGAAACTGTGCCGACGCTTGGGGTTGTAAAACATTTCAATGTAATCGAACACATCCTGCCGGGCCTCCTCCCGATCTGCATAGGTTTTACGTCGGATCCGCTCGCGTTTGAGGAGTTGGAAGAAACTCTCCGCCACCGCGTTATCATGGCAATTGCCACGTCTGCTCATGCTGGCCTTGAGCCGGTGCTCCCGCAAAAAATCCTGCCAGTCATAGCTGCTAAACTGGCTCCCTTGGTCAGAATGAACCAGCACTTCCTGCTCGGGTCGCCGTCGCCACACTGCCATCAGTAACGCGCTGATGGCCAACTCTCGGTCGATCCGTGGCCCCATTGACCAACCAATGACTTGTCGTGAAAACAAATCCAATACCGCGGCCAGATAGAGCCAGCCTTCATGGGTTCGAATATAAGTGATGTCCGTTACCCAGACCTTATTTGGCTCAGTCACATCGAACTGGCGTTCAAGATGATTCGGTGCAACCACCGTTGGCCGGCCACCATAATGACCGGGACGGCGACGATAACCGGTTTGTGAACGCAAACCTTCATGACGCATTAATCGCGCCACCCGGTGTTTCCCACAGGTCTCGCCCATCTCTCGCAGGTCATCCCGGATCTTGCGATAGCCATAGACGCCCCCGCTTTCTAGCCAACATTGCTTGATCTGGCCCAGGAGGCGTTGGTCTTCAAGTGCGCGGGCAGATAAAGGCTGGTGCTGCCAGGCGTAATAACCGCTCGGGTGGACATTCATCATCCGACACAGTCGGCGGATGGGATGTGTGGACGCGTGCACCCGGATGAAGGCGTACCTTACCCTGACAGCTTGGCAAAGTACGCGGCGGCCTTTTTTAAGATATCTCGCTCATCGGTGACGCGGCGCAGTTCAGCCTTGAGGCGCCGAATTTCGGCTTGCTGGCTGGAGTCATGCTGTTGCTGCACGGCGGGCTGGCTGTAGCGCCTGATCCAGGCGTAAAGACTGTGGCTGGAAACACCAAGTCGCTCAGCGACCTCTGCCACTGGGTAATGGCGCTCAGTCACCTGCTTGACGGCGGCCAGTTTGAATTCTTCCGTGTAACGTTGCTGCTTGCTCATAACACCTCCTGATTGACCTCAGTTTGAGGCTCTTGAGGTGTCTAGGAAAGTAGGGGCGATTCACTGCTAATGCCCTCGCTTTATATCGTGAATGCTCGTTCGGCGTGAACTTGATAGTTTGCTGACTCACAACCAACAGCCCTGTTTCTCTCCCATCAGGGCGAACAGAAAAGGCCAGGTTCACTCATACCTCGCCGCTTCCCAGGCGTGTATCGCCTGTTTACGGGTCTCGCCCCAGTGATAGCCGCCGAGTTTGCCGTTTTGCTGAATGACTCTGTGGCAGGGGATCATCAAGGCGACGGGGTTGGCGCCCACCGCCAGCCCCACGGCGCGGGCGGCCTTGGGGTTGCCGACGGCGCTTGCCACCTGGGCGTAGCTCACCACCTTGGCGGGTGGGATCTGCAATAGCGCCCGCCAGACGCTGATCTGAAAGTTGGTGCCGCTCACGTGCAAGGAGAGGGGGCGATCCGGCGCCTTGCTGTCATCGAACATGGTGTGGATGACCCCCTGGGTGCGTGAGGGCGCTTCTCGCAGCTCTGCCTCAGGCCAACGCTGGGCGAGGGCACTCAGCGGCGTTTGTGGGGCCTGGTCATCGAGAAACGAGAAGTTGCACACCCCTCGCGGGGTCAGGGCGACAAACGCCTGGCCGAAGGGGGTGTCGTGCACCCCGTGATCGATCACCAGCCCGGCCCCGCGCTGTTTGTATTCGCCCGGCGTCACCGCTTCGAGCTGCACGAAGTGATCGTAGAGTCGCGAGCCGCTGCTCAGGCCCAGGGTGTCGGCCACCTCCAGCAGCGGGCGCGACTCCTGCAGTAGCGCCTTGGCCCGCTCCAGGGTCAGCACTTGTAGATAGCGTTTGGGCGTCACCCCGGCCCAGCGGCTGAACAGCCGTTGGAAGTGAAAAGGGCTTAGGTGAACGTGCGCCGCTATCTCGTCCAGGGTGGGTTGGCGCGCCACCTGGCTTGCGATAAAACGGATGGCATCGGCGATGCGGGCGTAATCAGACATAGAGCGCTCTCACGATAGGTTGGCAGCCGCAGTATCTTGGGTGCGACAAGGTCATGTGCGACAAATAGATACCCCACCATCGGCCAGCAGGGCAATGCCGGTGGTAAAGCTGGAGGCATCGGACGCGAGATAAAGGGCCGAGCGGGCGATCTCTTCCGGTTGGGCCAGCCGTTTGAGGGCATGCATATGCTGCACAAAGGCGAGACTCTCCGGTGTATCGGTAAAGGCCCGCCCCATGGGGGTGTCGGTGCCCCCCGGCAGGAGGGCGTTGACCCGCACCCCTTGTGCCCCATATTCGGCGGCCAGCACCTGGGTCAGACCGATGAGGCCTGCTTTGCTCGCAGCATAGGCCGCCATGCCGGGCAGCCCCAGGGTATGGCCGACGAAGGTGGAGGTAAAGATAAGCGAGCCGCCCCCGCGTGCCTGCATGGCGGGGATCTGGTACTTGGCCCCCACAAAGGCGCTGGTGAGGTTGGTATCCAGGGTCTCTTGCCACTGCGCCAGTTCAAGCCCCGGCACGCTGCCCGGTGTCCCCGTGGTGCCGGCGTTGTTGAAGGCGATATCGAGTCCGCCAAAACGGGTCTGCGCGAGATCCACCAGGGCGCGGGCATAGGTTTCGCTTTTCACATCTCCCGCCAGGCTCACCGCCTGGCCCCCGAATTCCCTGATCTCCTCCACCAGCGTATCCAGCTCGCTCTGGCGGCGGGCGCCGACGACGACGCTGGCCCCCTCCCTTGCAAACAGGATGGCGCTGGCGCGACCGATACCGGAGCTGGCGCCCGTGATGATGGCGACCTTGTTGGACAGTAATGACATGGCAGTTCCCTCGCGAGATGTGCATGGCGCCAGGTGGCGACGCTCATGCAGGATTGGCAGACAAGTGGATGGGTTCAACCCCCTCCAGGTTCAAACCTCCTTTGGTTCAACCCTCCTTTGGTTCAAAGCTTTGGGGGGTCGAAAGCACTGTTGGTTTGAAAGCACTATGGCTGCGAACCTTCGTCACGACGACCCGGATCTTGCTCACTTGTGCCATCGGCGATGGGCCATCACGGCATCGGGAGATATCAGCGTTTTATGAAGGAAGTGGGAAGGGAGCGGGGTGGTGGCGCCGCTTTCCCAGGTGGTGGTGACCTGGGTTTGCAAGGGCAGGGCATGGAAAACAGTGCCACCGGTGTCGGCGGCACTGACGCAAAGCCAGGTGGGATAACACTCCTTTAGGGGTTATCAGGCCAGGGCGGGGCTGGTTGTGGCGGCGCAGGGCAGGGCGGCCAACTGTGCAAGGTGCTCGCCCAGGGAGACCCCGGCGCCGGTGGCGTTGACCGTCTCGAAGTAGTCGTGCCAGCCCGATGCGGCTATTCCCTGGACGAGGGCCTCGATGGCTGCGGCATCCGGCCCGCGCCAGATGGCGAAGAAGGGGTGGGGCGTACCATGGAGGGTGGCAGCATCGGTCTCGCCCAGGGCGATGGGCTCCACCCCGAGGGCGGCGAGGTTGGCCATGCCTGTGCCAATGGCCTCGAAGAACTGCTGACGGGCCGTCTGGCTCAGTGCCAGCCAGGCGGGAGTGGGGGTGTAGAGCTCTGCCAGATAGTGGGTCATAGGGGTTCCTTCGGGAGTTGGCCCTTGCGCAAGGTGCGCAAGGCGCGTTGACAAATCCGGGTTGTCGCGGGACTGGGGCTTTCGCGAGACCAGCGCGCGCAGAGGTCAGTGACCCACTGTGGCCTGTCTTTGCTCGCATCGTTCAGCCAGTTGGCAACGGAGTCCTGCACATAGGGGGCGGGATCGGCCTTGAGGGGCTCGAGCAGCATCAGGGCCTGCTCCGGCGCTTGTCGCAGGGACGCAAGATGGGTACACCAGACGCCGCGGGGCCGGGTCGCTTCGCTGGCAAAGCGTCGCAGCCGCTCGGACGGCTCCGCCGTCCAGGGCACCAGGGCGGCAATGGCCGCCTCGAGCTGCGCGGCAATGGTCGTTCGCATTGCGAGCCAGGCCCACTCGCGCACCCCAAAGTGCGGGTCATCGGCGAGGGGGCGAATGAGGGCCAGGCGGTCGCTGAGCGACAGCCCCTCGCTCGTGCCCACCATGAAACAGGCCCAGCCCCGCACGGTATCGGAGGGATGGCGGCTGAGCGCCGCAAGATCCCTCGTGCCGTTCTCGGTCAGGAGCAGCCTGGCGGCCAGTGCCATGCGCCGGGTAATGCCCTCCCCGGATGCAGCGTGCATCGACGCCAGCGCCTGGGGCCCGAGCGAAGGCAGGGTGCACTGCATCAGGGCGGCAAAATTCACCGCCAGGCATTCGGTCAGGTTGCTTGCCTCAGCCTCTCCCCGGTTGAGCTGGGCGAGGCGTGAGGGGGCGATATCCGTGATGCGGCTGCGTGTCATGGGTGCTCCTCTGTGGCGTCATCACTGCAGCCTGCCCGGGATGAGAGGACATTGAGCCAGGCCCGCTTGAGCAGGGCGCTCAGGGTCTCTCGCTCTGTCTGATCGAACCCGGCAAACAGGGAGCCTATCCACTGGCTGTGCTCATCGAGCAGGTGCTGCGCCAGGGCCTGGCCCTGCTCTGTCAGGCGCACCGAGATCTTTCGCCTGTCCTGGCTGTCGCTGTGGCGAGCCAACAGGCCGTCCCGTTGCAGCCCGTCGAGCAGGCCGGTGATGGTGGCCCGTGTGACCCCCGCCTTGTCGGCAAGCTCGTGGGGGGCCAGCCCTTGTGGCAGGTCGCGCAGCAAAAACAGCAGCACGAACTTGCCTTCGGAGAGGCGGTGAGGGGCCAGGCGCGCCGCGCACGCCTGATCGATGGCAGCGGCGAGGGTCAACACCTCAAAGCAGACGCGCATGTTTTGGGTGTCCGCGTGTCCGCGGCGCTCTGCATCCTCGAGCAGGGCGAGGTGTTTCTGTTCCAGCGTGATCATGATGGTGAGTCTCGAATGTCTTTGTATGGCGCCATACTATATGGCGCCAACCAAATGATCAACCTCCCAAGCGCGCGACCGGAATGGTTCATGGCAGCGAGGAGCGGGAGTGTGGCGATGGGGGGCCTTTGCAAGAGCAGGCGTTGCAATAAAATCGGCCATCTTTGGCCGTCATTCCCTATAATGCCCCTCCTGTGTGGTCTGGGGGGAGTGCCCGCAGTGAGCCACCGCAAGCCCGAATGTTGATAGAGACGATCCCATGCATACCCTGGAACAGCTTCGCGCAGGCGAACTCTGCGGCGCCCGCCACCTCAAACTTGTTGAAAACCTCGCGGTGTTCCCTCCCGAGATCCTGAGCCTCAAGGAGACCCTGGAGGTGCTGGATCTCACCGGCAACCAGCTGAGCGAGTTGCCTGACGAGCTGGCCGAATGCAAGAAGCTGCGCATCCTCTTCTGCTCCGAGAACAACTTCACCGAACTGCCCGAGGTGCTGGGGCGCTGCCCTGCGCTCACCATGGTGGGCTTCAAGGCCAACCGCATCGCGACCGTCCCGGCCGCCTCCCTGCCCGCCAGATTGCGCTGGTTGATCCTGACCGACAACGAGATAGAGACACTGCCCGGAGAATTGGGGCGCTGCATTGATCTGCAAAAGCTGATGCTTTCTGGCAACCGGCTCGCTGGGCTTCCCGAGACGCTTGCCGGTTGCCACCGTTTGGAGCTTTTGCGCATCGCCGCCAACCGCCTGCCAGCGCTGCCTGGCTGGCTGCCCTCGATGCCGCGTCTGTCCTGGCTGGCCTTTGCGGGCAACCCTTTCTGTGATGAGCAGGCGTGTCTGAACGGCACATCGGAGTTCACTACCGAGATCCTCTGGCAGGCGCTCTCACTGGGGGATGTGCTCGGGGAGGGAGCATCCGGCGTCATCTATCGCGCCGAGTGGGCGAGGGCCGAAGGGCCCGGGGCGGTGGCGGTCAAGCTCTTCAAGGGGGCCGTCACCAGCGATGGCTTGCCCCTGAGCGAGATGACTGCCTCCCTGGCCGCCGGTCGTCATCCAAACCTGGTCGGTGTGATGGGGAGGGTGAGCGATCATCCCTCTGGCATTCCGGCACTGGTGATGCCCCTGATAGACCCCGCCTTCACCACCCTGGCGGGGCCCCCGAGCCTGGACTCCTGCACCCGGGATGTCTATGGGGAGGATCTGAACTTCACCCCGGCCCAGGTGATGGCCATGGTGCAGGGGGTGGCTGCGGCCGCCCGGCACCTGCACGAGCGGGGCATCCTCCATGGCGATCTCTACGCACACAACCTGCTGTACTCCTTGCAGCCCGCGATGCCTCACTCGTCGCAGGAGGCGCCGGGCCGGGTGCTGCTCGGTGACTTTGGCGCAGCCTCCTGTTACGACCGCGCCGATGACGTGCTGGCCGGGCGGCTGGAGCGCCTGGAAGTGCGGGCCTTTGGCTGCCTGCTGGCCGAGCTGCTGGCGCGCTGTGATGGGGGGGACGCCGACCTCGACCCCCTTCATCGACTGGCCGGGGAGTGCGGCTTTGAGGTGCCTTCCCGGCGACCCACCTTCGCGCAGATCCTGACCCGGCTGGCAGCGATGGCGACAAGCCTGCCTGGGGTCGTGGCCTGAGGCCTGCCCATCGTGGGCCTTCTCGTGCACAGGGGCGGGATCATGGGGCTTGCGCCACTTCGGTGAAGTTGTGATAGTGATGCACCATTGCAGATGACGAGAGGAAGATGATGGAAGCGGCATTTTGGCACCAGAAGTGGAAAGAGAACCGGATTGGCTTTCATCAGGCAGATTTCAACCGCTGGCTGCAATCCTGGTGGTCGGCCCGGCAAGGGAGCGACCCCGTGCTGGTGCCCCTTTGCGGCAAGTCCCGGGACATGCTTTGGCTGCGTGAGCAGGGGCATCCGGTGGATGGCTTCGAGCTCTCCGAGCTCGCCATTACCCAGTTTTTTGACGAGAACAACCTGAGTGCAGAGAGAAGCGAGGTGGGTCCCTATCAGTGCCACCGGCACGAGGATCTGCGCATCTATCAGGGGGACTTCTTCGCCGCCCCGGAGCTCGGGCAGCGTTATCGCCTGGTCTATGACAGGGCGGCCCTCATCGCCTTGCCGGGCGCCATGCGCCGCCAGTATGCCGCCCTGATGAGCCGCCTGGTGGAGGCGGGAGGGCAGGTGTTGCTGGTGACCCTCGAGTATCAGCCCGAGCAGCAGCAACAGCCGCCGTTCTCGGTAGGGGAGATGGAGGTGCGTACCCTGTTTGAGCGCGACTTTGGTGTCGAGGTGCTGGGCCGGGGGGCTGAGCTGGATCACCCCAGGGTGCTCTCGGGGCAGCTCTCCTATTTCGACGAGGTGGCTTACCGGCTGATCCGCCGGGGCTGAGAGGGCGCGAGGCCGCTGCCAAGGATGGAAGTGGCGCTTGTTTTACCTCCTTTGACATAGATCAACGTGGAAAATCAGGGAAATGCCTAAGATGAGGCTGTTTCTCAATCACTGCTGGTGCCGACCGATGAGCTCTGGTTTGAACGCCGGTCGAACATCAACCCAGTGTCTGATTTTCACGCTCATGTTCACTTTTGGCGGCTTTGGTCGCAATTGATTATGGTTTTTCCAGCCGACCCCACAGGGTCGGCTTTTTATTGCCTGCGCGTTGCCAACAGGGGAGGTCAGCCTTCGAAGGTGGCGGCGTTGAGCCGAAATGCCCTGGGATCGTCGACAAACTGGCCGGTGATCCGCTCGTCGTGCTCGTGGCCCAGGCCATAGCTGCAGAGGATGAGGCGATCCGAGGTACGGGATCTCAGTTGGGTGATGAAGCGCACCAGATCGGCACGGCTGAGCCTGCCCACCTCCTCGCGTACCCGTTCGCGCTGATCAAAACCCAGATCCTTGTTGCCGATGCTGACCCAGAGCCGCTGGCCGCGGCTGCGCAGGTTGGCATCCCGCTCGCTGAGCTGGGCCTGCAACCCCGCCTTGCTCTCCTGCCACTGCTGCTCGGTGAACTCCAACATGGCCAGCGGGAAGAGATCGATGAACTCCTCCACCGCATCCAGCAGGATCTGCGGCCCCGCCACCGGCGACTGGATATAGAAGATGAGACCGGGATGGCGGTTGAGGGGCAGGTTGCCGGCTCCCACCACGTAACCGAGCTGCTGGCGGGTGCGCAGCTCGTGGAAGAAGGTGGATGACATGATGTGGTTGGCCAGGGTGAAGCAGGCGAGATCCCGGGCCCGGGTGGTGCGAGACTGGTAGTAGACCAGCAGCGCCGAGTCCTCGTGATCGCACCCCTGCTCGCGAATGAGGGTGCCTCTGTCCTGGATGGAGATGAGGGGGCGGCGGGTCTCGGCGCTGGGCTGGCTGTTGGCACCGAGGTGGCGCTCCAACAGGGCCGCGAGTTCGAGGGCCTCGGCGGCCGTCCAGTCTCCATGTACCAGGGCCTCCAGATGCACCCTGGCAAAGAGCTCGGAGACGAAGCCGGGCATCTCGCCGAGTTCGACGGTGCGCAGGTGGCGCAACAGCTGCTCGAAGGGCGGGTTATTGGGTTGCAGCAAACTGGTGAGCTGGTTGAACAACTGGGAGATGGGGCGGGTCTTGGACTGGTTCTCCCAGTTGCGGATAAGCTGCTCCTTGATCTCGCTAAAGCGGGCCGGATCCGGATACCCCAGGGTGCGGTTGCCGAGGATCATGTCGAGCAGCAGCGGTTGCTTGTCGGCAAAGCCGCTGAGGTTGATGGTAAAGCCCCCCTGATGGGCATAAATCTGGTAGCCAAGGCCCGCGAGCTCCGCCGGGTAGGTAAGGGCGTTGAGGTGATCCGTGAGCAGTTCCACGGCCAGACGCGCCATGGCGATGTGACGCGGGCTCTTGACCGCATGTTCGCTGTCGACGGAGATGTAAAGGCTGCCCTTGGGCACGCTGAACTGATGCTCGTGCAGGTGCCAGAGCCGGAAACCGGGCCTGTCGATGAGGCAGGACGGCATGTCGGCGGGCAGTGCCGGCAGACGGGCGTCGAGGCGGGTGCTGATGAAGGGGTTGGGCGCCGGCAGGTGCAGGGCGGGATCCGGTTCACTCTGCTGCCAGCGGATCTTCTCGGCCTCGCTGATGATCTGGACGCTGTAGGGTGTCTGGTACCAGCGGGCGAGTCGATCCGTGCTCACTTCCGGGGCCTGGATGGTCACTCGCAGATTGTGGGGGGTCAGCTTGGCGAGGAAGCGCCGGATCAGCGGCTCATCGAACTCGCGCATCATGTAGTCGCCATAGAGCAGATCGTCCGGCCCGTAGCTGAACAGGTTGAGCACGAGGCCGGAGACGGTGTCGAGGGCCCGTCCACGCTCCTGGAAGCGGAAGGCGGATTCCAGCACGCTGCGCTTCTCCTCATAGCGCCAGGCCTGCACCCCGTCCCGCTCGATGAGCTTCAGATAGCCAAACAGGGCGGCGATGATCTCGTCTACATGCTCAAGCCCAAGGGGGGTGAGGCCAAAGCTCACGCCAAAGTCCTTGAAGTTGGCGCCGCTGATGCCGCCGCCGGCGGCGAGCTGATTGACCCAGCCCCGCCCCTTGAGCAGGGAGAGCAGGCTGCCTTCCCCCTCATAGCCGATGAGGTGGCTCAGGAAGGTGAGGGGTTTTTTGTCGTAATACTCATCCACGCACGGCAGCGGGAAGGTCAGCGCCAGCTTGCGTGTCTCCTTGACCGGGGTCAGCTGGATGCGAATGCCGAGATCATCGAGCCGGTAGAGAGGATGGCTCAGTACCGGAGGCCCGAGGTGGCGATCCGGAATGGCACCAAAGAAGCGATCACACCAGGCTAGCTGGGTCTCGATGGGTGCCGGTGAAAGCATGACCAGCGCCATGCGATCCGCACTGTAGTGGGTTTCGTAGAACGCAATGAGGTCCGAGCGCAGATCTCGGCCGGGGAGATCCGCCAGGGTGTCGAGGTTGCCCACCGAGAATTTGGAGAAGGGGTGGTCCGGATTGACCGTCTCCTTGTGCACCTGGTAGCTGCGGCGCACGTCGTCCTGCAGCTTGAGGCGGTACTCGGAGTCCACCGCGTTGCGCTCCTTGTCGACCCACTCCGGTGCAAAGGTGGGGCAGATGAAGAACTGGGAGAACCGGTCGAGCCCCGCCTCGAAGAAGCCGTTGTCGATGTCGAAGAAGAAGTTGGTGAACTCGGTGCCAGTCCAGGCGTTGTTGCTGCCCCCGTGACGGCTCATGAATTGCTGGTACTCACCGGGTTTGGGGTAGGTGCGGGTACCGAGAAACAGCATATGCTCGAGGAAATGGGCCATGCCCTGGCGATCGGCTGGATCGTCGAAGTGGCCGGTATTCACCGCCAGGGAGGCGGCGGATTTGTCGGTCTCGGGATCACAGATCAGCAAGACCCTGAGCCGGTTTGCCAGCTCCAGATAGTGATACCGCCGATGGTCATTGGGACTGGCATATGGGCTCATTGGGGAGGGGCTCGCGGTGAATTTATTTGAATTTAAACATGATTATCGACCCCGCTATCTTGCGAGGCAAACCCTTTTCTGAGAGGTGGCGCAATTGTTTCCCCCGGCATGGCGGGGTAAGATCCCCCCGCTATTTAAACAGGCCCCCTGGGCGAGGTTGTAATGAAAATCTACATCATGCGTCATGGCCAGGCTGGCATGAACGCAAAGACTGATGAACAGCGTCCACTGACCGAGCAAGGCATCGAAGAGTCCATCCACATGGCGAGCTGGCTGGCTCCCCAATTGGCAGGCTCCCTGAACCTGGTGATCCACAGCAACTACCTGCGTGCCAGACAGACCTGGCAGGCCATCGCCCCCGTGTTGCCCAAGGCCCTCAAGGTCGAGGAGAGCGGCGACATCACCCCCTACGGGGATCCGGCTTTCGTGGCGAGCTACCTCACGGAGCTGGCGGCGGAGCATGACAACATCCTGATGGTCAGCCACCTGCCGCTGGTGGGGTATCTGGTCCAGAGTCTCTGCCCGGCGGCAGGGGCCCCCATGTTCGCGACGTCCGGGCTGGCCTGCATCGAATGGCAAGATGGCAAAGGAGTCTTGCTCTGGCTGGAAGGACCGCATACAATACGGTAAAAGTTAATAATAAGTTACAGTTTGGTTTTTTGGGGAAGAGAGAGTCGAATTTTCCGGTTTTTTATATAAATTTAACGGAATTATTTCGCATAAGCTGCTGTCATACGGATACAACTTCAAGAGGTTGCAAACGATGAGAGTGTTCAAGAAGTACCTGCCACTGATGGTGGCAAAACATGTCAAAACCTTCTTCAAGGGGCGGATTTACATCCACGGCAGGGGGCGCTTCGATTTCCAGTCGGGCTTGCTGATGATGCCATTGCAAGCCGACATTCCCCATCGCCAGACGGTGCTCGAGGTCAATGAACTGATTTCAAGGCTCCACATGGATGCCGCTTGAGACGCCTCAGGCTGACCCTGGTCCCCCTCATGCCCGCCCCTGTGCGGGCATGATTGTTGATGGCGCCTGGGCGCGGCGCCAACCGTTCGCGCCATGGCGCTTCTTCCTGCGTTGGCAGGCTTGCTTATCCTGATTGCCTCTCTATACTCGCGCGCAATGCCCGCCTTTTTATTCTGGATATCGCAATGCCCCTTGCCTTCCTGTTTCCCTTCTCCTGCATGGCCATCTGGGCCGGCAATGGCATCGTCAGCAAGCTGGCGGTCGGGGTGTTGTCTCCTGCAGCGCTCGCCTGGTCGCGCTGGATGGTGGCGGCCCTGGTGCTGACCCCGTTTCTGGCTCACCGGGCCTGGCGCGAGCGCCGCAAGCTGCGGGCCGGTTTCTCGAAGCTGGCGGTGCTGGCCCTGCTCGGCATGGTCTTGAACCAGACCTTTGGCTATTACGCGGCCCAGACCCTGGGGGCCACCGAGATTGGCCTGATGATGGGGCTGACCCCCTTGATGACAGTGCTGCTCAGCATCTGGTTGCTGCGCGAGCGGCCCACCTGGGGGGCGCTGCTGGGAGGCGCCATCTCCATTCTGGGGTTGGCGATTTTGTTGGGGCAGGGGGATCCGGCCCGGTTGCTGACCCAGGGCATCCATATCGGTTCCGTTTACATGCTGCTCTCGGCGGCCACCTATGCGCTCTACAGCGTGCTGCTCAAGCGCTGGGATCTGGGGCTGGACAACTGGTCCATGCTCTACGGCCAGGTGCTGTGCAGCCTTCTGTTCCTCACCCCCTTCTATCTGCTGGTGGACGGGCACTGGCCCGATGGCAGCGCCCTCTGGCTCATCCTCTATGCGGGGATCCCGACCTCGGCCCTCTCGCCCTGGCTCTGGATGCAGGGCATTGCCCTGCTCGGGGCGAGCCGTACCGCCATCTTCATGAACCTGTTGCCGGTCATGACGGCCGCCCTTGCCATCAGCTGGCTCGGGGAGCGGCTCACCAGCTATCACCTCATCGGTGGCGGCATGACCCTGATGGGGGTGTTGCTGGCGCAGTTGCTGGTGAGGCCCGTGACGGTGCGAAGACGCGCCCGGCTCGCGGTGGCGGGCTGTCAGGAGAAGTAGGATAAAAAAAGACCGCCCTCGAGGCGGTCTTTTTGGTTCGGTGCCCAGCGTCACTGCGCCGTCAGATAGAGATCCTTGGCATAGACCAGGTCTTGCGGGTTCTGGTAGGGGTAGCCCTTGACGTTGGGTTTGAGCAGCCGTGATTTCACGTAGAAGTAGACAGGGGCAATGGGGGCCTCCTCGTCGATCAGCACCTCGGCCTGCTGATAGAGGCGGTTGCGCTCGGCGGGGTCCTTGGCGTCATGGGCCTTGGCCAGGAGGGCGTCGTACTCCTTGTTGAACCACTTGCCGCTGTTGGCGCTGCTGCTGGAGGTCATGATGTCGAGGAAGGTGGAGGCATCGTTGTAGTCTCCGTTCCAGGAGTAGCGGCTCACCCCGAAGTCACCCTCGTTCAGGGCCGACACCATGGTCTTCCACTCCATGTTGTTGAGCTCCGCCTTGACCCCCAGGTTGTGCTTCCACATGGAGGAGATGGCGAGCGCTATCTTCTTGTGCCCCTCGTTGGTGTTGTAGAGGATGTCCACCGTCAGCGGCTTGTCCGGGCCGTAACCCGCCTCGCCAAGCAGCGCCTTGGCCTGCTTGATGCGCTCTTCCTTGCTCATCAGCTCGCTGGCGGGGCGTTTGAGCTCGAAGCCGTCCACGCTCGGCGGGGTCAGGCTGAAGGCGGAGAGCTGCCCCTGTCCCAGGATCTTCTCCGTGATGGTGTCCCGGTCGATGGCAAGAGAGAGTGCCTTGCGCACCCTGACGTCGTCAAAGGGTTTGCGCTGGGTGTTGAAGACGTAGTAGTAGGTGGCGAGCATGGGGGCGCTCACCAGCTCCTCCGGGCTCTGGCGCTTGATCTGCTGATACTGCTCCAGGGGATAGGTGGTGTAGTGCAGCTCGCTCGCACGATAGCGGTTGTAGGCCGCGGTATCGGAGACGATCTCCAGATAGATCACCTTGTTCAGCACGGTGTGCTCGTTGTCCCAGTAGTGGGGGTTGCGCTCGGCGATGAGGCGCTCGTTCGGGGTCCACTCCTTGAGGGCGAAGGCGCCGTTGGAGACGATGTTGGCCGGTTTGACCCACTCATGACCGAACTTCTCGATGGTGGCCTTGGGCGCCGGGAAGGTGGTGTAGTGGGAGAGGGTCTTGAGGAAGAAGGGGACCGGGTTTTTCAGGGTGATCTGCAGGGTGTAGTCATCGAGCGCCTTGATCCCCAGGGCATCCGGGCTCTGCTTGCCCTGCACCACGTCGCTGGCATTGGCGACGCCGGTCAGCTCGATGAACCAGGCGTAGTTGGAGGCGTTCTTGGGGTCCGCCGCCCGCTGCCAGCCATAGACGTAGTCCGCCGCCGTCACCGGCTCGCCGTTGGACCATTTGGCATCGGGTCTGAGCTTGAAGGTGTAGACGGTGCCCGTGGCATCGAGCTCGTAGCCAAGGGCGCCCGCCGCCTGCAGCTTGCCGTTGCCATCCAGGGTATAGAGCCCCTCGAACAGATCGTTGACGACGTCGCTGCCCGCGCTCTCTTCCACCATCTGGGGATCGATGGAGGCAGGCTCGGTGCCGATGTTGCGCACGAACACTTGCTGGGCGGCTGGCAGAAGCTGGGTGCCTTCAGGCACCTGGGCGGCGAGGACGGGGAGGGTGAGCAGAGCGGCAACCGCCCCGGCGATAAGCGACTTTTTCATTGAATATCCTTATGTTTTTTTGCTTCCAAAGCGCAGCCAGTGTGCGGGATTGGGGGGGAGATCTCAAGAGGGGCGCCTCTGGCACAACATTGCCGGGCGCCAGGGGGAGCAGGGCGGGCAGCTGCGTCGGCCCGGATGCATTCTTGTCACGAATTAACCCCCCAAAAGATGCCGGATGGCACCCTTGTTTCACGGCGAAAGCCCGTGGTGGCGCGGCTTTCTGGCGATTTAAAGAACGGCTTAATTCGCTGCAAAAACAAAAAACAGGCGTTACATTGGGTTACAAAACAACGCTGCCGGGGATCGGCACTTTTTTTGCCGACACTTGCAAACGTTTTCAACGGCCAACGGAAACGATCTTAAAGGAACAAGAATGCGAAACATGATCACCATGGGCGAGTTCATCGTCAAAAAGCAGGCGGACTACCCGACCGCGACCGGCGAGCTGACCTCCTTGCTCAGCTCCATCCGCCTGGCCGCCAAGGTGGTGAACCGGGAGATCAACAAGGCGGGGCTGGCGGACATCATCGGTTCCATCGGCGCCGAAAACGTGCAGGGCGAGGTGCAGCAGAAGCTGGACGTCTATGCCAACGAGCGCTTCAAGGCGGCGCTGGAGGCCCGTGGCGAGGTGTGCGGCATGGCCTCTGAGGAGGAGGAGGACTTCGTCTCCTTCGATTCCGAGCTCTCCCGTCACTCCAAGTACGTGGTGCTGATAGACCCCCTCGACGGCTCCTCCAACATCGACGTCAACGTCTCGGTCGGGACCATCTTCTCCATCTACCGCCGGGTCAGCAAACCGGGCGCCGGGGTCACTCTGGAGGACTTCCTGCAGCCGGGTCACCGTCAGGTCGCGGCGGGCTACGTGGTCTACGGCTCCTCCACCATGCTGGTCTACACCACCGGCTTTGGGGTCAACGGCTTCACCTATGACCCCTCCATCGGCTGCTTCTGCCTCTCCCACGAGAACATCCGCATTCCGGAGGAGGGCAAGATCTACTCCATCAACGAGGGCAACTACATCAAGTTCCCGGACGGGGTGAAGAAGTACCTGAAATACTGCCAGGAGCGTGACGAGGCGACTCACAGGCCCTACACCTCCCGCTACATCGGCTCCCTGGTGTCGGATTTCCACCGCAACCTGCTCAAGGGGGGCATCTACATCTACCCGTCCGGCACCAACTCCCCGAACGGCAAGCTGCGCCTGCTCTATGAGTGCAACCCCATGGCCTTCCTGGTGGAGCAGGCCGGTGGCAAGGCGTCCGACGGCTTTGGCCGCATCATGGACATCCAGCCTACCGCTCTGCACCAGCGGACCCCCTACTTCGTCGGGTCCACCAGGATGGTGGAGCGGGCCGAGGCCTTCATGCGGGAGTTCTCCGCCCACGAGGATCCGGCCAACCAGGGCTAAGCCCGGGCCAGCGTCCCTTCGTCACGGGAGCCGTCAAGGCTCCCGTTTTTATTGACGGGCAGGCGGGTATAGCCAGGTTGATATGCTGACGAACTGACGAACTGACGAACTGACGAACTGACGAACTGACGAACTGACGAACTGACGAACTGACGAACTGACGAACTGACGAACTGACGGACTGACGAACTGACGGACTGACGGACCGATGCGGCGCCTCGGCGGTCGCGGTGCAATGGCTGGTGGCCCCCTTGCCGGGATGCCTGGTCTGGATACGTGGGCGGGATAAATACGGCACGGGCCATCTGCGGGGCTATCGAGGCGCATTGAGCCCGTTTGTTGCCCACAATCATCCCCACATCCATCTGTTTTTCAGATGGGTGGTGACTCAATGTATCGCATCAGTGGATGGATTTGGCGGTAAAATGGTGCTGCCAGGAGGGCGAACCGAGGCGTCGGGGGCAAGAAGGGGGGCCGGGGGCGAGATGCCGCCCCTTGCCAGCAACGAAACGGGAGCCCTGGGGCTCCCGTTGTTGTAGGCGGCAGGTCGCGCCCTGCTGACGTCATGCTTCCCCTCAGGGGGTGGCATGGCGGGCGAGATCTGCCAGCAGGCCATCCACCAGTTTGAGGCGCATGGCCCTGTCCTGGGTCGGCACCTGGAAGCGCAGCCGGGTCGGTCCGTCCATCTTGTAGATGCGCGGCTGCTCGGAGAGCAGCTTGACCAGATAGGCCGGGTTGACGCGGGTTTCCTGGGTAAAGTCCAGATAGCCGCCGCGCTCGCTCATCTCCACCCGGCGAATGCCCAGCGCCGTGGCGCGCTGGCGGAAGGCGGCCAGCTCCATCAGTGTCTTGGTCGGTTCCGGCAAGAGACCGAAGCGATCGATGAGCTCCACTTTGAGCTCCCGCAGTTCCTGCTCATCGGCGGCACTGGCGATGCGCTTGTACATGGAGAGGCGCATGTTGACGTCCGGGATGTAGTCGTCCGGGAGCAAGGCGGGCAGGCGCAGCTCCACCTCGGTGTGCTGGCTCATCAGCTGCTCGAGCGACGGCTCCTTGCCATGTTTGAGCGCCTCCACCGCCTGCTCCAGCATCTCCATGTAGAGGGTGAAGCCCACCGATTCGATCTGGCCGCTCTGATCGTCGCCCAGCAGCTCGCCCGCGCCCCGGATCTCCAGATCGTGGGTGGCGAGCGCAAAGCCGGCGCCGAGATCTTCGAGGGACGCGATGGCCTCCAGCCGCTTGGCCGCATCCTTGGTCATCAGCTTGGGATGGGGGGTGAGCAGGTAGGCATAGGCCTGGTGGTGGGAGCGCCCGACCCGGCCCCGCAGCTGGTGCAACTGGGCCAGACCGAGATGATCCGCCCGGTCCATGATGATGGTGTTGGCGCTCGGCACGTCGATGCCGGTCTCGATGATGGTGGTGCACACCAGCAGGTTGAAGCGCTGGTGGTAGAAGTCCGACATCACCCGCTCGAGCTCCCGCTCGCGCATCTGGCCGTGGGCGATGCCGATGCGCGCCTCCGGCACCAGCTCGGCAAGATCGGCGGCGCACTTCTCGATGCTCTCCACGTCGTTGTGCAGGTAGTAGACCTGGCCGCCGCGCTTCAATTCCCGCAGTACCGCCTCGCGCACCACCGCAGGTTCGTGCTGGCGCACGAAGGTCTTGATGGCGAGCCGCTTGGCGGGCGGGGTGGCGATGATGGAGAGATCCCGCATGCCGGACATGGCCATGTTGAGGGTGCGGGGAATGGGGGTCGCGGTGAGGGTGAGGATATCCACGTCGGCGCGCAGCGCCTTGATCTTCTCCTTCTGGCGCACCCCGAAGCGGTGCTCCTCGTCGACGATGAGCAGGCCCAGATCCTTGAAGGTGAGCTCGGCGCCGAGCAGCTTGTGGGTGCCGATGATGATGTCCACCTTGCCCTCGGCCATCTCCTTCATCACGGCGCTCTGCTCCTTGGCGGAGCGGAAGCGGCTCAGTACCTCCACCCGCACCGGCCAGTTGGCGAAGCGGTCGCGGAAGTTGTCGTAGTGCTGCTGGGCCAGGAGGGTGGTGGGCACCAGCACGGCCACCTGCTTGCCGCCGTGCACGGCCACAAAGGCCGCCCGCATCGCCACTTCTGTCTTGCCAAAGCCCACGTCGCCGCACACCAGCCGATCCATGCTCTTGGCCTGGCACATGTCGCCGAGCACAGCGTTGATGGCATTGAGCTGATCCTCGGTCTCCTCGAACGGGAAGCTCGCGGCAAACTGGCGGTAGGCCTCCCGGTCGTGTTTGAAGGCAAAGCCGTGACGGGCTGCCCGCATGGCATAGACATCCAGCAGCTCGGCCGCCACGTCCCGCACCTTCTCCGCCGCCTTGCGCCGCGCCTTGACCCAGGCCTCGCCGCCGAGCTTGTGGCTGGGCGGGTTGTCCGAGCCGGTGTAGCGGCTGATCAGGTGCAAACTGGTGACCGGCACGAACAGCTTGTCGCCGCCGGCGTATTCCAGGGTCAGAAACTCGGTGGGCAGGCCGCCTGCGTCTATGGTCTCGAGCCCCAGATAGCGACCGACCCCGTGATCCAGGTGCACCACCGGCTGGCCCTGGGTCAGCTCGCCCAGGTTTCGGATCACCGCATCCGAGCTTAAGTTCTTGCTCTTGTCCCGCTGGCGCTTGCTGCGGATCTTGCCGCCGAGCAGCTCGGCTTCGGTGATGAGGGCAAGGGGCGTCTGGCCGGGCTCTTGCAGCAGGAAGCCCCGCTCCAGGGGACAGACCAGCAGCCCGTGGCGCGCATCGCTCACCAGGAAGGCGTCGAGGGAAGCAAACTCCCGGGGTTGCAGGTTGATCCGTGCGAGCAGATCCCCGAGCCCCTCGCGCCGCCCCTCGGACTCCACCGCAAACAGGGTGCGCCCGGCAAAGCCTTGCAGGAAGCCGTCAAGGGCCAGCAGGGGTTGCTCCTTGCTGTGGTCGAGCTGCAGATCCGGCAGGGGGGCGAGGGGCAGATCGTGCTGACCCGCTCCGCCGTCAACGGTCGCCTCCTGCAGCCGCACGGCGCCATAGTCCCCGAGGGCGGCGAAGAGCTGCTCCACCGGCAGATAGATCTGCTGGGGCGGCAGCAGGGGACGGGTGTTGTCCCAGCGTCTGTCTTCATAGCGCTGGCCGATGTCGTTCCAGAAGCGCTGGGCCGCGGGGTAGATCTCCCCCACGGTGAGCAGCAGGGTGTTTTCGGGCAGGTAATCAAACAGGCTGGCGGTCTGCTGGAAGAAGAGCGGCAGGTAGTATTCAATGCCGGCGGGCCAGCGCCCCTTGCTCACCTCCTGATAGACGGAGCCCTCGGCCCGGGAGATCTCGAACTGTTCGCGATACTGGCCACGAAACAGCTCGATGGCCCCCTCGTCGGTGGGAAATTCCCGGGCGGGCAGGAGGCTCACCGATTTGACCGGCTCGCTGGAGCGCTGGGTCTCGGGGTCGAACGGGCGGATGGAGTCCACCTCGTCGTCGAAAAAATCAATGCGATAGGGGCGGCTGCTCCCCATGGGGAAGAGATCCAGCAGGGAGCCGCGGGCGGCGAATTCGCCGTGCTCCAGCACCTGTTCCACCGCCACGTAGCCCGCCTGCGCCAGACGCCCGCGCAACTGCTGCAGGTTGAGGCGCTGGCCGCTTGTGACCATCAGGCTGTATTTGTCGAGATAAGCCTGGGGCGCCGTGCGCAGCATCAGGGTGGAGATGGGCACGATGAGCACGCCGTGGCGCATCTGCGGCAACTGGTAGAGGGTCTCGAGGCGCTGGGAGATGATGTCCTGGTGGGGAGAGAAGCTGTCGTAGGGCAGGGTCTCCCAGTCCGGGAACAGCAGCACCGGGCAATCCTGATCCGCCAGCAGGAACCCCAGTTCCTGTTCAAGGCGCAGGGCGCTCGGGGTATCGGCGGTGACCAGCAGGACGGGTCTTCGGGCTTCCCGGGTGAGGCGGGCGGCAACCAGCGCCAGGCTGCTGCCGACCAGCTGGCCGAACGTTGTCTTCTGGCCCGCTTTGGCGGGCAAGGCGGGGAGGGTCATTGGCATCATCGGAGTCTTTTACTGTTGGCGTTCTTTTGACATGGACCTGGGTTAGCGCTGACGTTCCTGGGCACGCAGCTTGAGCTGTTTCGACTGCACATGCAGGCTGGCGCGCACCAGCAGCTCCCGGTCATCCTCGCGGATGCGCACGTAGTCGAGCATCACGTGGGTGCCGTGCTCTCCAGCGTCCCGCTGCACGACCTCGCCGTAGCAGTAGACGGCGGAGGCCTCTTCCCGCAGGAAGATCTTGAGCCGCACGATCTGGTGCAGGGCGGGGGCCTCCCCGTGCCCCTGGTGGGGGTGCAGGTAGGTGAGCTGCCCGGCGCCAAAGCGCAGGGTGTGGAAGCGGTGCTCGGGGTGATCCTGGGCTGCCAGCACATAGCCCATGATCATGTCGATCTTGCGGGACTGCTGGTTGATGATCTCCACCAGATCGTGCATGGACTCGTTCTGGCTGCGCAGCAACCGGCTGCTCACCAGATCGATGGAGGTGATGGCGGAGGCGATGCGAAACGGCTCGGGCAACTCGGCCTCCAGGGCCTCCAGCGTCGGCAGACGAAAGTCGGCCGGCATGGGGATCACATTGACCGGCGTGGCATGGGTGACGCTGAAGAACTGTTCCTGCATGGAGGCTATCCCTTGTTGTCATAGACGGTTTCCCTTTATTATCCGGTATCTTATTTCGTTGGCAACGTAGATATCCTTGAAGACCGGACTTTTTCAGCCACTGTCGCTGGCCATCGGCCTGCGTTATGCAGGCTCGCGACGCAGTAACCGCTTCGTCTCCTTTATCTCCCTGTTCTCCACCTTTGGCATCGCCATCGGGGTCGCCGCCCTGATGGTGGTGATCTCAGTGATGAACGGGTTCGAAGGCCAGCTCAAGGGGCGCATCCTCGGGGTGATCCCCCATGTGGTGGTGACCAATCAGGCCGGACGCATCGAGGCCGAGCCCGAAGGTCTGCCCGACCTGGCCCGCTTGCCCCACGTGGTGGCCACGGCCCCCATGCTCGACAGCGAAGGCATGCTGCAAAGCCCGGGCCAGCTCACCGGTGTGAGCGTGCAGGGGATCGATCCCGCCCGCTGGCCCAAGGATGACATCCTGCACGCCCAGATGCTGGGTGGGCGCCTTGACAGCCTGCAGGCCGGTGAATACCACATCGTGCTGGGGCAGGGGGTGGCCAGCCGCCTCAAGGTCTCCATCGGCGACCAGGTGCGTCTCATCCTGACCGAAGGTACCCGCTTTACCCCCTTTGGCCGGGTGCCGGCCCAGCGTCTTTTCACCGTCTCCGGCATTTTCGGGGTCGGCGCCGACGTGGACAGCCAGGTGGCCCTGATTGCCCTGGGGGATGCCCAGCGCATGCTGCGCCTGCCCGCAGACAAGGTGGGCGGCATCCGCCTCTGGCTGGACGATCCCTTCGCCGCCGACGAGGTGGTGAAGACCGCGTTGCCGGACGGGCTGGAGTGGCAGGACTGGCGCCGCGAGCGCGGCGAGCTGTTCCAGGCGGTGGCCATGGAAAAACGGATGATGGGGTTGATGCTGGTGCTGATCATCGCGGTCGCCACCTTCAACATCCTCTCCGCCCTGGTGATGGTGGTCACCGACAAGGAAGGGGAGGTGGCCATCCTGCGTACCATGGGCATGAGCGAATCCGGCATCGTCAAGATCTTCATGGTCCTGGGGGCGTCGAGCGGCGTCATCGGCGCCCTGTTCGGGGGGCTGGCGGGGCTGGCGCTCTGCTTTGGCCTCAATCCTCTGCTCAATGCCCTTGGGCTCAACCTCTATATGGCGGCGGGGGGCAGCGGTCTGCCGGTCATCGTCGAGCCGGCCCAGGTCATGACGATCCTGCTGGGTGCAGTGCTGCTGAGTTTCAGTGCCACCCTCTACCCGGCCTCCCGCGCGGCCCGGGTCAAACCGGCGGAGGCGCTGCGTTATGAATAATTCATCTTCTGTTGTTACTGGTGCAAGTGGAGCCTCCGTTATGAATCAATCCGTCCCCTGCGAGCCGCTGCTGCGCTGCCAGGCCCTCAATCATGTCTACAAAGAGGGCAATCTGGAGACCCAGGTACTCAAGGGGATCGAGCTGGACGTCGCCCCCGGGGAGATGCTGGCGGTGGTGGGGAGCTCGGGCTCCGGCAAGACCACCCTGCTGCACCTGATGGGGGCGCTGGACAACCCTTCCAGCGGCGCCGTGCTGTTCAAGGGGCAGGACATCCATGGCTGGGACAGCCGCACCCAGGCGAGGTTTCGCAACCAGGAGCTGGGTTTCGTTTACCAGTTCCACCACCTGCTCTCGGAATTCAGCGCGCTGGAAAATGCGGCCATGCCGCTGCTGATCGCCGGTGAGTCGGTGGCCAGCGCCACCGAGAAGGCGAGCAAGATGCTGGGGCGGGTGGGGCTCTCCCACCGTCTCAACCACAGACCGTCCGAGCTCTCCGGTGGCGAGCGCCAGCGGGTGGCCATCGCCCGTGCCCTGGTCAACGAACCCAGCCTGGTGCTGGCGGACGAGCCCACCGGCAACCTGGATCATGCCAGCGCCACCGCCGTCTATGAGCTCTTGTGCGAGCTCAATCGCGAGCTTGGCACCGCGTTCGTGGTGGTGACCCATGACTTGAGCCTGGCCGCCAAGCTCCACCGCCGGGTCACCCTGGTGAGCGGCATCATGGCGGAGGTCGCCTGATGTTCAAGCCGCTGCCCCTGTTCCTGGGCCTGCGTTACAGCCGCTCCCGCCGTCGCAACGGCTTCATCGCCTTTATCTCGGCCTCTTCCCTCATCGGCATCGCCCTCGGGGTGATGGCCCTCATTCTTGGCCTCTCCGCCATGAACGGGTTCGAGCGGGAGCTCAAGAACCGGGTGCTCTCCGTGGTCCCCCACGGCGAGCTCATCGGCATGGAAGCGCCGCTGCCTGACTGGCCGAGGCTCAGGGACTATCTGCTGGCCCAGCCCGGGGTGGAGGCGGCTGCCCCCGTTATTCGCCTGGACGGCCTGTTGGAGCACGGCTCCGCCCTCAAGGGGGTCCAGCTGCGTGCGGTGCTGCCGGAGCTGGAAGCCAATCTCTCCGATGCGGGCAACTTCATGACGGGTCGGGGCCTTCGCGAGCTGCAGGCGGGTGAACACGGGGTCATCCTCGGCAAGATCATCGCCGACAAGCTGGGGGTCAAGACAGGGGACACCGTCACCCTGCTGCTGCCCCAGGCGGGGGATGCCGCCGGCATCAAGAACCCGAAACGGGAGGCGCTCACCGTGGTGGGGCTGCTCGAGATCGGTGGCCAGCTCGACGGCCTGCTCGGCTTCATGCACCTGGCGGACGCCCAGGCCATCACCGGCATGGGCAGCGCGGTGGAGGGGTTCAGCCTCAAGGTGAACGACGTGCTCAAGGCCCAGTCCATCACGGTGGCGGCGGCCCAGAAATTCCCGCACTACGTCTATATCAGCAGCTGGATGAGCCGTCAGGGTTATCTCTATCAGGACATCCAGATGGTGCGCACCGTGATGTACGTGGTGATGCTGATGGTGGTGGCGGTGGCCTGCTTCAACATCGTCTCCACCCTGGTGATGGCGGTGAACGAGAAGCGCAGCGAGATCGCCATCTTGAAGACCATGGGGGCGAGCCCGGGCCAGATCCGGCTTACCTTCGTCATCCAGGGGATGGTGAACGGGGTGGCGGGTGCCCTGCTAGGCGCCCTGCTGGGCGGCCTGCTCTCCAGCAAGCTGACCCAGATCCTGAGCGCCATCGAAGGGGTGATCGGGCACCGTTTCCTCAATCCCGACATCTACTTCATCGACTTCCTGCCGACCGAGCTGCACATGCAGGATTTGCTCATCGTGACCGGCGCCGCCATCCTGATGAGCCTGGTGGCGACCCTCTATCCTGCCTGGCGGGCGAGCGGCCTGGTGCCGTCCCGGGAACTGGGGCATTGATGCCCATGGATGTGATAAAGGGCCCTGCGGGGCCCTTTTTATTGTCACTCTTTTGTGGGGAAACCCCCGACGTGGCGGTTATCGGGGCAATACGCAGGAGGAGATGATGCCTGGTACCGTGTTGGTGGCATCAATGGGCATTCAACTCATCGAGAGGCAGTGAAAAACTCCCCACGAAGACATCGATGAAGTAGCGCATGGCGGGGTTCATCCTAGCGTCCAGCATCTGCTCGAGGCGCTTTCGCGCGGGCTCGAACTCCCGGTTGCCGACGCTCAGCTCCTCCAGACACTTGGTGTAGGCACAGAGGGTGTCTGCATCCTTCACCAGGCTGGTGAGGGCCTCGTCCTGGGCGCCGGAGTCGAGCAGGGGGCGAAAGTCCTCGACCAGCTCAGGCGGCAACATGCCCAGCAGGCGCTGCTCGGCGGCAAGCTCAATCTTCTTGTATTCGCGGGCGATTTCGGGATTGAAGTACTTGACCGGGGTGGGCAGATCCCCGGTCAGCACCTCGCTGCTGTCGTGGTAGAGGGCCATGACGGCGGCCCGGTCTGCATCCACCTGAGCGCCGAACAGGCGATTGCTGATAAGGCCGAGGGCGTGGGCCACCATGGCGACCTGCAGGCTGTGCTCGGCGATGTTTTCGGGCTGGATGTTGCGCATCAGGGGCCAGCGGTAGATGAGGCGCATACGGGCGAGGTTGGCAAAAAAATGGCTGGGCAGCATGGAAGACCTCGAATGGGGAAATGAAAAAGGGCAGACCCTAGTCTGCCCTTTTTTCCACCCGCAAGGATAGCCTGAGATGGGCCGTCAGCGGATGTAGCGGCCCGATTCGGCCTCGTGGTTGGTCACTATCATCTGGCCGATGGGGGCCAGGCTGATGAGGGCCAGCTTGAGGTGCTGGATGCCGAACGGGATGCCGACGATGGTGACGAAACAGGCCAGCGCCGAGGCGATGTGGCCGATGGCCAGCCAGACCCCGATGAGCACAAACCAGAGAATGTTGCCAATCAGCCCCAGGGCGCCGGTGCCGATGTCGCTCTGGCCCGTCATGCTCTTGCGGCTCACCGCCTGCTTGCCAAACGGGAAGAAGGTGAAAGTGCCAATGACGAAGCAGGCGCGTCCCCAGGGGATCCCGATGAGGGAGACGAAGCAGAGCAGCCCCGCCAGCCACCAGGCCAGCCCCATGAAGACGCCTCCCAGCACGAACCAGAGCAGATTGAACAAGAAGCGGAAAAAGGACATGTGGGTGACTCCAGCAGCACGTAAATTGGTTGTCACCATAGCGAGCCCGGCCGGGGGACGCAATGGCACAGGCGAGAAGGTGGACAATTTGGGTCGCAGCACGCCATTTTTGTGCCCGATTGGCGGCGGATGGCGATCAAAATGGCCCGTTCGCCGTGAAAAAGAGTGAGCCAGTGCAAATTATTGCGGATGGAATGCTTGAACTCGGTGCAAGGCTTCCCCATATAGGAGAAAGTCTTGCGCAAATTGTGCTGTCTGTGCCCCGGATGGGGGATGTGCGGCTCGACGCGACCACTGCACGCCGCTATAATGTCGCGTCATATTTTCTCATCACAAAGACAGTCGTTGTCTTTATAAACAGGAAGACTCCGGGCTTGCCCGGGGGCAATAAAGGGTCAGCACGCAGTGCTGAGTTGAACGAGGTAAAAGAATGCAAGTTTCTGTAGAGACAACCCAGGGTCTGGAACGCCGTCTTACCATCACTGTACCGGCCGCTACCGTTGACGCCGCCGTGCGCAAAGAATTGAATGGCCTGGCCAAAACCCGTCGCATCGACGGTTTCCGTCCTGGCAAGGCTCCGGTTGCCATCATCAAGAAGATGTTCGGTGCCATGGCTCACGCCCGCGTTGCCGATGAAATGATGCAGAACAACTTCATCAAGGCCATCATCGAGAACAAACTGAGCCCGGCTGGCGCCCCGACCATGGATCCGAAAGAGATCAAAGAAGGTCAGGATTTCGAATTCACCGCTACTTTTGAAGTGTATCCGGAGTTCGAAGTTGCCGGTCTGGAGAGCATCAAGGTCGAGAAGCCGGTTGCCACCGTGAAGGACAGCGACCTGGAAAACATGATCGACACCCTGCGCAAGCAGCACGCCACCTGGACTGAAGCCGCTGTGGCTGCCGCCAATGGCATGCGTGTGACCATGGACTTCGTCGGTTCCATCGACGGTGAAGAGTTCGATGGTGGCAAGGCTGAAGGCTTCACCCTGGAACTGGGCGCTGGCCGCATGATCCCGGGCTTCGAAGACGCCATCCTGGGCAAGAAAGCGGGCGACGAGTTCACCATCGAGGTGACTTTCCCGGCTGACTACCACGCCGAAGCCCTGAAGGGCAAGGCTGCCAAGTTTGCCTCCAAGCTGCACAAGGTTGAAGAGCAAGTGCTGCCCGAGCTGACCGAAGAGTTCGTCAAGCGTTTCGGCATCGAGAGCGGCAGCGTTGAAGAGCTGAAGGCTGAAGTGCGCAAGAACATGGAGCGCGAACTGGCCCAGGCCCTGAAAAACAGCGTGAAAGAGCAGGTACTGAACGGCCTGGTTGAAGCCAACCAGATCGATCTGCCGAAGGCTGCCGTTGCCCAGGAAATCGACACCCTGCGTCAGCAGGCTCTGCAGCGCTTCGGTGGCTTCCAGGGCGGCAACGCCCCCGAGCTGCCGGCCGAGCTGTTCCAGGCCCAGGCCGAGCGCCGTGTCCGCGTTGGTCTGCTGCTGGGTGACGTCATCCGCACCAACGAGATCAAGGCTGACGACGCCCGTGTGACCAGCATCATCGAGTCCATGGCCACTGCCTACGAAGATCCGAAAGAAGTGATCGAGTACTATCAGCAGAACGAGCAGATGCTGAACGGCGTGCGCAACCTGGCCATTGAAGATCAAGCCATCGATCTGATCCTGTCCAAGGCGCAAGTCACCGAGAAAGAAGTTGCCTTCGACGAAGTGATCAACAAGTCCGGTGCCGCTGCCTAAGAACATTTGACTTAAGGTCAAAACTGTTAAGTATAATGGCTCGTGTGATCTCCACTCGGGCCATTTTATTTTAGGGACAATGCCTTATGTACAAGAACTATAACGATGTGACTGAATCCCCACGCAATGCGCTCATCCCGATGGTGGTAGAGCAAACCGCGAAAGGGGAGCGTTCCTACGACATCTATTCCCGTCTGCTGAAAGAGCGGGTGATCTTCCTGACCGGTCAGGTCGAGGATCACATGGCGAACCTGGTGGTGGCCCAACTGCTGTTCCTGGAGTCCGAGAACCCGGATCAGGACATCAGCATCTACATCAACTCGCCGGGTGGCGCCGTCACTGCGGGTATGTCCATCTATGACACCATGCAGTTCATCAAGCCGGACGTGAGCACCGTCTGCATGGGGCAGGCCTGCTCCATGGGGGCCTTCCTGCTGGCCGGTGGCGCCAAGGGCAAGCGTTTCTGCCTGCCCAATGCCCGAGTGATGATCCACCAGCCGCTGGGCGGCTTCCAGGGGCAGGCTTCTGACATCCAGATCCATGCCCAGGAGATCCTGAAAATCAAGAATACCCTGAACGATCGTCTGGCGTTCCATACCGGTCAGGACATGGCCACCATCGAGCGCGACACCGACCGTGACAATTTCATGTCTGCCGAGCAGGCCGTTGCCTATGGTCTGGTTGACGGCATCCTGAGCCAGCGCGGCTGAGCAGGGTACCCCGTCCTGTTGTAAACTCAACAGGACGATCCATCCTCTATTGATAAAACGAGGTCGCTGAATGACAGAGAAACGCAAGGGTGAGGGCGACAAGCTGCTGTATTGCTCTTTCTGCGGCAAAAGCCAGCATGAAGTGCGCAAGCTGATCGCTGGCCCTTCCGTCTACGTATGTGATGAGTGTGTCGAGCTGTGCAACGACATCATCCGCGAAGAGATCCGCGAGATCTCTCCCAAGCGCGATGGTAGCGAGCTGCCGACCCCTCATGAAATCCGCGCCCATCTGGACGACTACGTGATCGGTCAGGAGTACGCCAAGAAGGTGCTGGCAGTGGCTGTCTACAACCACTACAAGCGTCTTCGCAGCGGCAGCGAGTCCGGTGGCGTGGAGCTGGGCAAATCCAACATCCTGCTGATTGGCCCCACCGGCAGCGGCAAGACCCTGCTGGCCGAGACCCTGGCTCGTCTGCTGGATGTGCCCTTCACCATGGCCGATGCCACCACCCTGACCGAAGCCGGTTACGTGGGCGAGGACGTGGAGAACATCATCCAGAAGTTGCTGCAAAAGTGCGACTACGACGTGGAGAAGGCCCAGCGCGGTATCGTCTATATCGACGAGATCGACAAAATCTCCCGCAAGTCGGACAACCCCTCCATCACCCGCGACGTCTCCGGGGAAGGGGTGCAGCAGGCACTGCTGAAACTGATCGAAGGCACCATCGCCTCCGTGCCGCCCCAGGGCGGTCGCAAGCACCCGCAGCAGGAGTTTTTGCAGGTCGACACCTCCAAGATCCTCTTCATCTGTGGTGGTGCTTTCGCGGGGCTGGACAAGGTGATCGAGCAGCGCTCCGTCAAGGGCACCGGCATCGGTTTTGGCGCCGAGGTGAAATCCAAGAATGCCAAGGCAACCCTGAGCGAGAATTTTGCCAAGGTGGAGCCGGAAGATCTCATCAAGTACGGTCTCATCCCCGAGTTCATCGGTCGTCTGCCGGTGGTCGCGACCCTGACCGAGCTTGACGAGGCTGCCCTCATCCAGATCCTGAAAGAGCCGAAGAACGCGTTGACCAAGCAGTATGCCGCGCTGTTTGCCCTGGAAGAGGTTGAGCTGGAGTTCCGTGACGACGCGCTCAATGCCATTGCCCGCAAGGCCATGGAGCGCAAAACCGGTGCCCGGGGTCTGCGTTCCATTGTCGAGGCCGTACTGCTCGACACCATGTATGACCTGCCCTCCCTGAAAGGGGTCAGCAAGGTGGTGATCGACGAGACGGTGATCAAGGGAGACTCCGCGCCCCTGATGATCTACGACAATCCCGAGACTCAGGCCGCAGCCTCAGAGTAACTGTCTGATTTTTAATCACATAAAGGGGCTTTTTGCCCCTTTCATGCTTTTTACGGCCAAGGCGATTGAATCTCATCTTTGCGCCCCCATATACTCAGCCAAGCCTTTGCCAACGGTATAACAAGCCGAGAGGACATATATGAACCTAGAGCGTTCAGAACGCATCGAGATTCCCGTCCTGCCTCTTCGTGACGTGGTGGTCTATCCCCACATGGTCATTCCACTCTTTGTGGGGCGGGAAAAATCCATTCGCTGTCTGGAAGCGGCCATGGAGCAGGACAAGAAAGTCCTGCTGGTGGCCCAGAAGGATGCGTCGACTGACGAACCGACGGTGGAGGAAATTTTCTCCGTCGGGACAGTGGCCAATATTCTGCAGATGCTCAAGCTGCCGGACGGCACCGTCAAGGTGCTGGTGGAGGGGGGCCAGCGTGCCCGCCTTGAGCGGATGATCGACGATCGCGACTTCTTTGTCGGGGAGGCCCAGTACATCGCGTCCTCCCCCATCGAGGAGAAGGATCAGGACGTGCTGGTGCGCTCTGCCATCGGCCAGTTCGAAGGTTACATCAAGCTCAACAAGAAGATCCCGCCCGAGGTACTCACCTCGATTTCGGCGATCGACGATGCGGCGCGCCTGGCCGATACCATGGCTGCCCACATGCCGCTCAAGCTCGAAGACAAGCAGAAGGTGCTGGAAATCGCCTCCGTGTCCGAGCGCATCGAGTTTCTGATGGCCATGATGGAGTCGGAGATCGACCTGTTGCAGGTCGAGAAACGCATCCGCTCCCGGGTCAAGAAGCAGATGGAGAAGAGCCAGCGGGAGTATTACCTCAACGAGCAGATGAAGGCCATCCAGAAAGAGCTGGGTGAGCTGGAAGACAGCCCGGATGAATTCGAAGCCCTCAATCGCAAGATTGAAGAGGCCGGGATGCCGGAGGATGCCCGCGAGAAGGCCCAGGCCGAGCTCGCCAAGCTCAAGATGATGTCCCCCATGTCGGCGGAAGCCACCGTGGTGCGCAGCTATGTGGACTGGATGGTGCAGGTGCCCTGGAAGGCCCGCTCCAAGGTCAAGAAAGACCTAGGCAAGGCCCAGGAGGTGCTGGATGCAGATCACTATGGCCTGGACAAGGTCAAGGATCGCATCCTCGAATACCTGGCGGTGCAGGCGCGTGTGAACAAGCTCAAGGGCCCCATCCTCTGCCTGGTCGGGCCTCCCGGGGTGGGCAAGACCTCCCTGGGGCAGTCCATCGCCAAGGCCACCGGCCGCAAGTATGTGCGCATGGCCCTGGGTGGGGTGCGTGACGAGGCGGAGATCCGCGGTCACCGTCGTACCTATATCGGCTCCATGCCCGGCAAGCTCATCCAGAAGATGGCGAAAGTGGGCGTGAAGAACCCCCTGTTCCTGCTCGACGAAATCGACAAGATGAGCTCGGACATGCGTGGCGATCCCGCTTCCGCCCTGCTGGAGGTGCTGGATCCAGAGCAGAACAGCAGCTTCAACGATCACTATCTGGAAGTGGATTATGACCTGTCGGACGTGATGTTCGTGGCCACCTCCAACTCCATGAACATCCCGGGTCCGCTGCTGGACCGGATGGAAGTGATCCGTCTGTCCGGTTACACCGAGGACGAGAAGCTCAACATTGCCAAGCAGCACCTGGTGGCCAAGCAGATCCAGCGCAACGGCCTGAAGCCTTCCGAGATCACCATCGAGGATTCGGCGCTGATCGGGGTGATCCGCTACTACACCCGCGAGGCGGGTGTGCGCAGCCTGGAGCGTGAAATCTCCAAAATCTGTCGCAAGGCAGTCAAACGCATCCTGCTGGACAAGAGCATCAAGCATGTTCAGGTCAACCAGGAGAACCTCAAGGAGTTCCTGGGGGTACAGCGCTTTGACTATGGCAAGGCCACCGACCAGAACCAGATTGGCCAGGTGTGCGGGCTGGCGTGGACCGAAGTGGGGGGCGATCTGCTCACCATCGAGACCACCAACATGCCGGGCAAGGGCAAGCTCACTTACACCGGTTCCCTCGGTGATGTGATGCAGGAGTCCATCCAGGCCGCCATGACGGTGGTGCGAGCCCGTGCCGAGAAGCTGCGTATCAACGGCGACTTCTACGAGAAGCGCGACATCCACGTGCACGTGCCGGAAGGGGCGACCCCGAAAGATGGCCCGAGCGCCGGTATCGCCATGTGTACCGCCCTGGTCTCCAGCCTCACCGGCAACCCGGTGCGCGCCGACGTGGCCATGACGGGTGAAATCACCCTGCGTGGCGAGGTGTTGCCCATCGGTGGTCTCAAGGAGAAACTGCTGGCGGCCCACCGTGGTGGCATCAAGCGTGTGCTGATCCCGAAAGAGAATGAACGTGACCTCGAGGAGATCCCGGCTAACGTCAAACAAGATCTTGAAATCTATCCGGTTCGCTGGATTGATGAGGTGCTTGCACTGGCGTTGCAGGACAATCCGCAAGGTTTCGAACGCGTTTCTGTCGTGTAAATGTTGATGCGCCGCAAATTTGGCGCATTCGGGGGGTGGTTAAGGCTTGCATGCACCGGACAACGGAAGTAGCCTTGACCACCGATCGGGTACTCATGATGAGTCGCAATGCGTGATGTGGCGCGGGTTTGCGCCAGATTGTCACTTGCAACTGATCAGGAGGCTTGTTATAAAACCTCCACTTGTTGTGGCCAGGGAAATCAGCGCCGCAGCGATGTTCGATAAAAGGGGAATATAAGAGTGAATAAATCTCAACTGATTGACAAGATTGCAGACGGTGCTGATATCTCCAAAGCTGCCGCTGGCCGTGCGCTGGATGCCTTCATCGATGCCGTGGGCGAAGCCCTGAAAGAGGGTGACCAGGTTGCTCTGGTTGGTTTCGGTACTTTCGCCGTTCGCGAGCGTGCAGCCCGTTCCGGCCGCAACCCGCAAACTGGTGCGACCATCGAAATCGCTGCCGGTAAAGTTCCTGCCTTCAAAGCCGGCAAGGCCCTGAAAGACGCGGTCAACTAAGCCGGTCGCTGATATCTATCGGCACCGTCCTTGGTCTCTGACCAGACAAGTGAGAGGGCTCTCCCTCATACTGCTTGACCAAGGCGCATCGCAATCGGTGCGCCTTTTCATTATTTACGCCCATCGAGTTCGGGAGCATAAGTACAAACATGATGTTGGATAAACTACGCGAAGGGGCGCAGGGCAAGGTAGCCAAGGTTATCTTGGGCCTGATCATCCTCTCCTTTGCCTTGGCCGGCGTAGGCAGCTACCTCAATGGCCCGGCACGTACCGCCCCCGCCACCGTCAACGGCAATGACATCAGTGCCCCCGCACTGGAGAATGCCTACCGCAATGAGCGGGCCCGCATGGAATCCCAAATGGGTGAGGCCTTCAACCAGCTGGCCGCCAATCCCGATTACATGAAACAGTTCCGCCGTGGCGTGCTGGACCGTCTGATCGATCAGGCGCTGATCGATGACAAGGCCCGCTCCCTGGGTCTGCGCGTCAGCGATGAGCAGATCAAGCAGGCCATCGTCGCCATGCCCGAGTTTGCCGAGAACGGCAAGTTCAGCAATGACCGCTACCTGCAGCTCATTCGCCGTGCCGGCATGACCCCCGAGATGTTCCGCGACTCCCTGCGCCAGGACATGGTGCGCCAGCAATTGATGGGCGCCGTGCTGGGTTCGGAGTTCGCCCTCAAGGGTGAAGCCGAGCAACTGGATCGTCTCTACAACCAGACCCGTGACCTGCGCCTGATCCGTCTGGCCGCTTCCGCCTATGTGGACGGGATCGAGGTGAGCGATGCCGAGGTAGAGCAGTTCTACAAGGCCAACAGCGCTCGCTTCATGAACGACGAGACGGTCAAGGTCGACTATCTACTGCTCGATGCCGCGAACCTTGGCAAGAACATCAAGGTCACCGAGCAAGATGCCCAGGATTACTACGACCAGCATCAGGATCTGTTCCAGCGTCCCGAGCGCCGTCAGGTGGCGCACATCCTGATCCCGTTTGGCAAGGATGAAAAGGCCGCCGAGCAGAAAGCCGAGGCCGTGCTGGCCAAGGCCAAGGCGGGTGACGATTTCGCCGCGCTGGCCAAGGCCGACTCCTCCGATACCTTCTCTGCGAAGAAGGGCGGGGAGCTCGACTGGTTCGAGAAAGGGGTGATGGATCCTGCCTTCGAGAAAGCCGCGTTCGCGCTGGCCAAGGCCGGCGATCTCTCCGCCGTGGTGAAGAGCCCGTTCGGCTTCCACATCATCAAGCTGCTGGGCGTCGAGCCTGCCAAGACCAAGCCCTTCGTGGACGTGATGAGCGATACCATCGCCCGTCTGCAATCTGAGAAGGCCAAGGAGCAGTTCTTCGCCGAACAGCAGAAGATGGCCGACAGCAGCTTCGAGAACCCGGACTCCCTGGACTTGACCGCCGAAGCCATGGGCCTCCAGGTGCAGTCCACCGGCTATTTCAGCCAGGCCGATGCGCCGGCACCGCTCAATGATCCCAAGGTGCTCTCCGTGGCGTTCTCCGAACAGCTGCGCGATGACAATACCAACTCCGACGTGATCGAGCTGGCCGACGGCAAGGCGCTGGTGCTGCACATCATGGGTCACCAGCCGAAGGCGGCCAAGCCGCTTGCCGAGGTGAAAGAGCAGGTGATCACCGCCATCAAGCACGACAAGGCCAGTGAAGTGGCCCGTGGCAAGGCCCAGGGTCTGCTGGACAAGCTCAAGGCCGGTGAGAACGTTCAGGCCGACCTGACCGCGCTGGGTCTGAAAGTGGATACCCATACCGGCGTATCCCGTTTCGCTCAGGAGATGGATCAGAACCTGGTGACCCAGGCGTTCCGCATGCCCCATCCGACCGATGGCAAGCCGAGCGTCGAGCTGGTGACCGAAGCCAACGGTGATCGTGTGGTGGTGGCGCTGGACAAGGTCAACGTCATCAAGGAGCCGTCCCAGATGGTGAGCCTGCTGCAAGGTCAGCTGGGTCAGGGCAAGGCACAGGCCGACTACAAGTCGCTGATCGACGAGCTGCGCAAGGCGGCCAAGATCGAATACTTCACCGACGTGGAAGCCACTGTCGAGTAAGTCAGCCTCACGGCCCCAAGTGTGAAAACGGCTCCATGATGGAGCCGTTTTTTTATCTGCACGCGGCACAAGGGAGAGCTGCTGCCCGCTCGCAGGGGGGATACGTCGTCCTAGTTTGCATCCCGCTCGGCGTTGCCAGCAGGCATAAAAAAACCGGCGCACGAGGCGCCGGTTGCTTGAAGGCGGGGGATTACACCACACCCTGGGTGCGCAGGTAATCCTCGTAGGTGCCGCCGAAGTCGCGGATGCCGTCTTCGGTCAGTTCCAGGATGCGGGTCGCCAGGGAGGAGACGAACTCGCGGTCGTGGGAGACGAAGATCAGGGTGCCCTTGTACATCTCCAGCGCCAGGTTCAAGGATTCGATGGATTCCATGTCCAGGTGGTTGGTCGGTTCATCCATGATCAGGATGTTGGGGCGCTGCATCATCAGCTTGCCGAACAGCATCCGGCCCTGTTCACCACCGGAAAGCACCTTGACCGGCTTCTTGATGTCGTCCTGGGAGAAGAGCAGACGACCCAGCACGGAGCGCACCGCCTGCTCGTCTTCGTTCTCCTGCTTCCACTGGGCCATCCAGTCGAACACATTGAGATCGGTGTCGAAATCTTCGGCGTGATCCTGGGCGTAGTAGCCGATTTGGGCGTTCTCGGACCACTTGATGGTGCCGGTATCCGGTGCCAGGGCACCGACCAGCGTCTTGATCAAGGTGGACTTACCGATCCCGTTGGTCCCCAGGATGGCGACCTTCTCGCCCACTTCCAGCATCATGTTGAGCCCCTTGAACAGGGGACCGTCGCCATAACCCTTGGAGACGCCTTCGATCTCCAGGATGTTGCGGTAGAGCTTCTTGTCCTGCTCGAAGCGGATGAAGGGGTTCTGACGGCTGGATACCTTTACTTCCTCAATCTTGATCTTGTCGATCTGCTTGAGGCGGGAGGTAGCCTGGCTGGACTTGGAGGCGTTGGCGCTGAAGCGGGAGACGAAGGATTGCAGATCAGCGATCTGGGCCTTCTTCTTGGCGTTGTCGGCCAGCAGGCGCTCGCGGGCCTGGGTGGCAGCCAGCATGTACTCGTCGTAGTTGCCCGGGTAGACCCGCAGCTCGCCGTAGTCCAGATCCGCCATATGGGTGCAGACGGAGTTCAGGAAGTGACGGTCGTGAGAGATGATGATCATGGTGCTTTCACGATCGTTGAGCACCTGCTCCAGCCAGCGAATGGTGTTGATGTCCAGGTTGTTGGTCGGTTCGTCCAGCAACAGGATGTCGGGGTTGGAGAAGAGCGCCTGCGCCAGCAGTACCCGCAGTTTCCAGCCCGGGGCCACTTCGCTCATCGGGCCGTTGTGCTGCTCGATGGGAATACCGGCACCCAGCAGCAGCTCGCCTGCGCGGGATTCGGCGGTGTAGCCATCATATTCGGCGACCAGGCCTTCCAGCTCGGCGGCCTTCATGTAGTCGTCGTCGGTGGCTTCCAGGTTGGCGTAGATGGCATCGCGTTCGGCGATGGCGGCCCACAGCTCGGTGTGGCCCATCATGACCACGTCCAGTACGCGCATCTCTTCGTAGGCGAACTGATCCTGGCGCAGCTTACCGATGCGCTCGTTGACATCCAGGCTCACATTGCCGCCGGTGGGTTCGAGATCGCCGCCGAGGATCTTCATGAAGGTGGACTTGCCACAGCCGTTGGCACCGATGAGGCCGTAGCGGTTGCCGCCGCCAAACTTGACGCTGATGTTCTCAAACAGCGGCTTGGCGCCGAACTGCATGGTGATGTTGTTGCTTGAAAGCACTGGAATGTCCCGGTTGGTCTGTCAAATGGCGCGCATTATGGCACAGATCCCCCGAAAGTTTTAGCAGGAACTGTGATCTGGCCCCATTGCAGGGGGGAAGGTTTCACGACCAGGCCGGCAACGGGCTCCGGCCTCTCTTGCAGAGGGGAGGCGAGGGGGCGGTCATGAAAAAAGCCGGCACTGGGCCGGCTTGGATGCGTAGGATGCCACTTAGTGGGCGGAGGCGCCGGAGGCACCGAGCCCGGTCTGGGAGCGGACGAACTGCGGGAAGAATTTCGCATGCTCGTCGGAGGCTGCCTGGGACTTGTCGGTGACCGAGAAGAACCAGATCCCGATGAAGGCCAGCCCCATGGAGAAGAGCGCCGGGTATTCGTAGGGGAAGATGGCCTGGGCATGACCCAGCACCTTCACCCAGACGGTGGGGCCCAGGATCATCAGGGTCACGGCGCTGATGAGACCGAGCCAGCCGCCATAGACGGCGCCACGGGTGGTCAGGCGGGACCAGAACATGGAGAGGAAGAGCACCGGGAAGTTGCAGCTCGCCGCGATGGAGAACGCCAGGCCCACCATGAAGGCGATGTTCTGCTTCTCGAACAGGATGCCAAGGCCGATGGCGACCACACCCAGCACCAGGGTGGTCATCTTGGAGACACGCAGCTCGTCGGCCTCGTTGGCCTTGCCTTCCTTGATGACGCAGGCATAGAGGTCGTGAGAGACCGCGGAGGCCCCCGCCAGGGTCAGCCCGGCCACGACCGCCAGTATGGTGGCAAACGCCACGGCGGAGATGAAGCCCAGGAACAGGCTGCCACCCACGGCGTCGGCCAGATGGACCGCCGCCATGTTGGTGCCCCCCAGCAGGGCGCCGGTGGCGTCCTTGAAGTCCGGGTTGGTGCTGACCAGCAGGATGGCGCCAAAGCCGATGATGAAGGTGAGGATGTAGAAGTAGCCGATGAAGCCGGTGGCATAGAACACCGATTTACGGGCTTCCTTGGCATCGCTCACGGTGAAGAAGCGCATCAGGATGTGAGGCAGACCGGCGGTACCGAACATCAGGGCCAGCCCAAGGGAGATGGCGGAGATGGGGTCGGCGACCAGGCCCCCCGGGCTCATGATGGCCGCACCATTGGCATGCACCTTGACCGCTTCGCTGAACAGGGTCCCGACGTCGAAGTTGACGGACTTCATCACCATGATGGCCATGAAGGAGGCACCGGAGAGCAGCATCACCGCCTTGATGATCTGTACCCAGGTGGTGGCCAGCATGCCGCCGAACAGCACGTAGAGCACCATCAGGATGCCGACCAGCACCACGGCCACATGGTATTGGAGGCCGAACAGCAGCTCGATGAGCTTGCCGGCACCGACCATCTGGGCGATGAGGTAGAGGGCGACCACCACCAGGGAGCCGCTGGCGGAGAGGCTTCGCACCGAGGTCTGCTTGAGGCGGTAGGAGGCCACGTCGGCAAAGGTGTACTTGCCGAGGTTGCGCAGCCGCTCCGCGATCAGGAACAGGATGATGGGCCAGCCCACCAGGAAGCCGATGGAGTAGATGAGACCGTCGTAGCCCGAGGTATAGACCAGGGCGGAGATGCCGAGGAAGGAGGCGGCGGACATGTAGTCACCGGCGATGGCCAGACCGTTCTGGAAGCCGGTGATGCGCCCGCCAGCGGCGTAGTAGTCGGAAGCCGAGCGGTTGCGCTTGGAGGCCCAGTAGGTGATGAACAGGGTCGCGGCCACGAAGACCACGAACATCACGATGGCCGAGATATTGAGGGGTTGGCGTTGCACCTCGCCGCTGATGGCGTCGGCCGCCAGCAAGGGGGTGGAGATCAGACCTGCCAGCGGCAGCAGAAACTTGCCTTTCATGATTGCGCTCCCTTGAGGATCTTCTGGTTCAGCTCGTCGAACTCGCCGTTGGCACGAAATACGTAGATACCGGTCAGCACGAAGGCCGATACGATGAGACCAATCCCGACCGGGATGCCACGGGTGATGCTGGAGCCTTCGCTCAAGGGGGTGCCAAGCCAGCCCGGTGCAAAGGCGATGAGCAGGATGAACGCCAGGTAGAGCCCCAGCATCAGGATGGAGAGGGTCCAGGCAAAGCGCTGGCGTTTGGCGACCAGTGCCTGGAAGTTGTGATCTTGCTGGATCCGAAGATACGGTTGCTGTTCCATTGCAGTTCTCCATGACAGTGAATGTCAGCGGTGGATGAGGGGTTCCCTACCGGACAGCACGGCTGTCCATGTAATCAAAATGTGAATTAAATGTTATTTGTGGACAATTAGACTTTGGGATAAGCCAGCGGGCCGCCCTGATGCAGGCGAACAAAGACAAGGGCGGCGGTGACGGCATCGCTCAGGGCGTCGTGGGGGGGCAGGGCTGGCAGCGCCAGATGGCGACAGATCGCGGCCAGGTGCAGATCGATGGCGGCATCGGGATAGCGGCGATAGAGGTGATCGTGATAGAGGCGGCTCACCTCGATGCCGCGCTGGGGGAGGGTGAGCCCCCACAGCCGTTGGCAGGCGAGGTTGAGAATGCGCAGGTCATAGGCGATGTGATACCCCACCAGCTCACGGGGGCCGATGAACTCCAGCAGCGCGCGCAGCGCGGGCTCCAGTGCCATGCCCTGTTGCAGATCCTGATGGCGCAGGCCGTGGATCACTACGGACCCGGTGCTCAGGCTGGCGGGAGCCTGGACCCGGATGGCAAGGGCATCGCCCGTCTCTATCCGGTTGCCCCGGATACGCACCGCCCCGATGGAGACGATCTCCGCCAGCGCTGGATCCAGGCTGGTGGTCTCGAAGTCCAGCGCCACCCACTCGTCGCCAGCAGGGCGGGCAAAGAGCGGGGCAAACTCCCCCTCCCGAAACGTCCTGCCAAGCCAGCGGCGGCGCCAGTGCTTCCACATCGCTATTGCCTAAGACGAAAGTGCAAGGTGAGCCATTGCTGGAACTTCTTCACTTGGTGCAGGGCATGGCGCAGCAGATCCCGCTCTGCGGGGCCGAGGTCGGCCACCCGCACCCGTCCGTCTCCCTCCTGCAACTGGCTGCGCAGCCGAAGCCGCATGAACAGCCGGAAGGCCTCCGCCAGATTGGTGCCATAGTCCCGGCTGAGGCGTCCCTGGCCCACCAGGGCCTCGATGCGTCCTGTGGTCGAGGTCTCCAGGATCCCCGCCTCCAGGGAGAGCACCCGGACGCCGTGGACAAGGGGGAAGAGGCCGCCCCGCTTGAGATCCAGCCCCTCCGGGGCTTGCTCCAATCTGCCAAAGAGGGTGAGGGGGGCGTGAAAGGCGACGGCGGCCCTTGCCATCTCCGCCAGCAGATCCGGCCGGTCGGCGAGGCAGGCCCGCAGGTGGCGGGCGACGGGGGCGAGCCGGGCGCGATCTCCCGTGATGGCCTGGGCATCGGCCAGGGTGGCGAGCCAGAGCAGATCCGCTTCGCTGGCGCGCACACAGGCCTGCTCTATCCCTTGCAGCCAGCCGTCAAGCGGCTTCACCCAGGCCGGGTTGTTGACCATCACCCTGCCCGGGCAAGGGGGATAACCCAGGCGCGCCAGCAGGGCGCTGAAGGCGGCCAGATCCGCCGACTGGGTGGGCCACGGCAGGCCATCCGGCAGGATCAGGGCATTGTCCTGATCGGTTTTCTGGATCTGCTCGCCACGCCCCTCCGACCCCAGCATCAGCAGGCACACCTGCTCTTGCTGCGCCGCGGGGATCACCAGGGAAAAGGCCTTGGCGATCAACTGCTCGTTGATGGTGGCGATGAGCTTCATCAGAAACAGGGTATGGATCCCCTGAGCAAACAGGGAGCGGGTGAGTTGCTGCTGCTCCCGAGCCACCGCCTCGAGGGTGGTCGGGGAGTCGGCGCGGGCGATGCGCAGGGTCAACACATGGGAGTGGGTGGAGAAGAGCCCGAGCACCTGGGTCAGATGCAGGATGCCTGCCACCTCCTGCCCCTGCCAGATGACCAGGCGCTTGATGCGGTGGCGGGTCATCAGCAGCAGGGCATCGAACAGATAGCTCCCCAGTGGCAGACCCGTCAGCGGGGTGGGGGTCAGCACCGCCAGCGGCGCACTGAGCGGCAATCCCTTGAGGGTGAGGGCGTGGAGCAGGGTCTTGCGGGTGGCCAGGCTCAGGCTGCCGTCTGCTCCGGGATAGAGCAGGCAGTCGGTGCCCCTGGCCACCATGGCCTCGGTGGCGGCCAGGAGCGAGAGGCTGCTTTCCACGATGAGCGGCGCCTGCAGATGGTCGGGAGCGATGCGGGTCAGGATGAACTCCGCCAGGTTCTGCTGCCCGAGCTGACTGCGCCGCTCCTGCTCCCGCTGGCGCTCCGCCAGGGTGGCGGTGAAGTAGCGGGCGATATGGGGGTGCGCGTCGCACAGGGCCAGAAAGACGGGGCGGGGAATGAGCTGGCAGAGGGTATCTTCCAGGGCGGCGAAACGGTGGCGGCAGTGCCCGTCAAACTGGGCACGGACGTCGAACATGTCCCCCTCGCCATAGTCGCCAAAGGATTGATGGGGGGCAGACTCTTCCACGGCCCCCTTGATGATGAGGTAGAGCCCGGCGGGCTCCTCCCCGGCGTGCTGCACCGTCTGGCCCGCGCGAAAGTAGCAGATGCTGAGGTGCTGACCGAGCCGCTGGCGTGCCTCCTCGTCCAGGCCGTCGAACGGTGGACGGGCAAAATTGAACAGAAGTGACATGAGAGGCTCCACCGTGACCATGGGGCCAGTCTGACAAAGGCTCCACCACCGGGCCAGCCGACTTTAGTCGCAGGCCCGGGGCTGCCTCCCTGTACCTGCCCATAACACTCTGGTAACGTTGTGGTATGACCAGTTGAATCAAAGGACGAAGACGGAGATGGAAAAGCCAAGGGTCAAATGGGTGTTTCAGGAGGGGATCGCCGAGGTGATGCTCTGCCGGGGGGACAAGCTCAACGCGCTGGATCGGGCCATGTTCGACGCCATCGACGAGACGCTGAACGCAGTATCCCGGCAAAAAGGGTTGCGGGCCGTGATCCTGCACGGGGAGGGGCGGGCGTTCTGCGCCGGGCTGGATGTGAAATCCATGCTGAGGCAGCCGGTGGCGGCGCTGGAGATCCTCAAGCGCGAGGCGGACGAGGCGACCAACCTGGCCCAGCGGGTCGCCTATGGCTGGCACCAGTTGCCGGTGCCGGTGATCGCCGTGACCCAGGGGGTCTGTTTCGGCGGCGGCCTGCAGATAGCGCTCGGCGCCGATTTTCGTTTCAGCACCCCGGATTGCCGCTTCTCGGTGATGGAGATCAAGTGGGGCATCATCCCCGACATGAGCGGCAGCGTCACCCTGCGCAACCTGATGGGGATGGATACCGCCATGGAGCTTGCCATGAGCGGGCGCGAGCTGGAAGCCAGCGAAGCCAAGTCCCTCGGCCTGGTGAGCCGGGTGTGCGCGGATCCCCTGGAAGAGGCGCGGGCCTTTGCCCGGACCCTGATCACCAAGTCGCCGGATGCGCTGGCGGGGATCAAGCAGCTCTACACCCAGGCCTGGGCTCGCAGTGACGAGACCATGCTCAAGGAAGAGACCCGGTTGCAGAGGCAGATCCTGGGGCGCCCCAACCAGTGGCGGGCGACCCTCAACAGCCTGTTTCGCTGGCGCCTGCCGTTCGGACCCCGCCGCAACGCGCTCTGAAGCGGCGCTCACTCTCAAGAGAGCACAAATAAAAATGGCAGCCTAGGCTGCCATTTTGTTATCTGTTTAGGGATCAACGGTTCAGGTGGACTGACGGTCCGGTTCGAAGGGGTGACCGGATTGCTCCTGCTCCAGGTTTTGCTCGGAACGGCGGCCGGTCCAGTAGTCAGCGTTCTTGATACCGAGTTTTTCCGGGTGGAACACGGGATCCAGTCCCATTGACTTCTGGGCCTCATAGTCTTTCAGACAGGCGAAGGCGGGCTTTTGCAGCATCAAAATGGCGCCGATGTTGAGCCAGGCCATCAGGCCGACGCCGATGTCACCCAGACCCCAGGCCAGATCAGCGGTCTTGACGGTGCCATAGACGGTGGATGCCATCAGTGCAATCTTCAGCAGGAAGGTGAGCCAGGGGCGGTTAATCTTGCGATTGACAAAAGCGATGTTGGTTTCGGCGATGTAGTAGTAGGCCACGATGGTGGTGAAGGCGAAGAAGAACAGGGCGATGGCGACGAAGTAGTTGCCAAAGCCTGGCATCATGCTCTCCATGGCGGTCTGCACATAGCCTGGGCCGGCGGCTACGCCGGCGATGCCGGTGTAGAGGGCGGCACCGTCCGGACCCTGCACGTTGTACAGGCCGGTGATGAGCAGCATGAAGCCGGTGGCGGAGCAGACGAACAGGGTGTCGATGTAGACGGAGAACGCCTGCACCAGACCCTGCTTGGCCGGGTGGCTCACCGCGGCGGCGGAGGAGGCGTGGGGACCCGTGCCCTGGGCGGCTTCGTTGGAGTAGACCCCGCGCTTGACACCCCACATGATGGCCAAGCCCAGAATGGCGCCGAAGCCGGCGTCCATCCCGAAGGCGCTCTTCCAGATGAGCAGGATCACGCCCGGCAGCTGGCCGATGTTCAGGGCGATGATGACGCAGGCGACGATGATGTAACCCAGCGCCATGAAGGGCACCACGGTACTGGCGAAGTTGGCGATGCGCTTGACGCCGCCGAAGATGATGAAACCGAGCAGCAGCGCCAGACCGGCGGCGGTCACGTTGGGGTCGATGGCAAAGGCGGTCTGCAGGCTGGAGCCGATGGAGTTCGCCTGTACGCCCGGCAGCAGCACGCCGCAGGCGAAGATGGTGGCGATGGCGAAGGTCCAGGCGTACCACTTCATGCCGAGCCCCTTCTCGATGTAGAAGGCCGGACCGCCGCGGTATTCACCGTTGATCTTCTCCTTGTAGACCTGGCCCAGGGTGGACTCCACGAAGGCGGAGCTGGCGCCGAGGAAGGCAACCATCCACATCCAGAACAGGGCGCCCGGGCCGCCGAAGGTGATGGCGGTGGCCACACCGGCGATGTTGCCGGTACCGACGCGACCGGCCAGGGTCATGGCAAGGGCCTGGAAGGAGGAGACGCCCGCATCCGTACTCTTGCCATCGAACATCAGGCGCACCATTTCCTTGATATGACGCAGTTGCAGGAAACGGCTGCGCAGGGAGAAGTAGAGGCCTACCCCCAGACACAGATAGATGAGCGCTGGGCTCCAAATCACGCCATTGATGGCATTGACGATCTCATTCATGTACAACAACTCCTTTGTTGCGCTGTCTTGGCGAGGTCTATATGCCTCGCTCCCTTAACATTGAAATATGCGGTGACCAAGGGGGTCACTCAGGATTGTGCGGGACTTTCGACTGGTTAGTCCGCGGGATTTAACATATCGGTTTGTTCAGGGCCTTCCTAGTGAAAAGTGTTGTGACTTTGTTAATTTGTGAATTGACATTAACAAATGGTGAATGAAACTGGACAAGATTCGGTACATACCCATCATCTGCCGCTTTGCCATGCCCAGAGGGCTGATTGAGGTAATGCAAATAGGAGGCCAGGAGTGGCGACAAGGGAAAACAGATACATCATTCGCCTCGCCGGGGAGGCGGATGGGGCCGGATTGACGGGGTTGTTTGCCCAGCTGGGCTACCCCAACCCTGACGGGGCGGTCAGCGCCAGGCTGGCCCAGCCCGATCCGGCGCGGGAGGTCCTGGTGGCCCTGTGCGAGGGGATCCCGGTGGGGGTGCTGGTGTGGCACCACTTGCAACCCATGCACCTTGCACCAGCCTGGGGCCTGATCTCGGCGCTGGTTGTCGATGAGGGTGCAAGGGGCGGGGGCATCGGGGCCCTGCTGCTGGCGGCGGCAGAGCAGCGGGCGGCAGCCCTGGGGTGCGGCCAGCTGGAGCTCTCCAGCAGCCTCAAGCGCGAAGGGGCGCACCGATTTTATCTGGCGCAAGGGTATTGCGAGCGTCCGAAACGTTTTGTGAAAGCTGTCTGATTGGCAAGAGGAGTCCGTGTGTTCTGGTCCAGGTTGAAAGAGGTATTGGGTGGTGCATCTCCCCGGGAGCCCCGTCTCCCCGAAGAACAGGAGTGGCGCGAGGCGCTGGCGGCGGTGCCCATCTTGCAGGGGCTTGAAGAAGAAGAGGCGCAGAGGCTGATGGAGCTGGCGCGCCATTTTCTCTCGCGCAAGACCCTCACCCAGATCGGGGTGGAACTGACGCCCCGCCAGCAGGGGGTGCTGGCCCTGCAGGCAGTGCTGCCCATCCTGCACCTGGGGTTCGATTGGTATCGAGGTTTCCACGAGGTGATCATCATCCCCGAGCCCGTGACCCGTCGTCAGGAGGTGCAGGACGAGTTCGGGCTGGTAAGCGAATTTGAAGAGGAGAACGCCGGTGAATCCTGGCCCCAGGGGCCACTGGTACTGGCCTGGAGCGAATTGCAGCAGGACGGGGACTGGGACGGATTCAACCTGGTGATCCATGAGCTTGCCCACAAGCTCGACATGCTGGGAGGGGATGCTGACGGTGCACCGCCCCTGCCGCGGGGCATGGATCCCCAGCAATGGACCCGGGCGCTGCAAGGTGCGTTTGACGAGATGAACGATCAGTTGACCAGAGAGGAGGTGACCGAGATAGACCCCTACGCCGCCTCGCACCCCGCCGAATTCTTCGCGGTGTGCAGCGAGAGCTTCTTCACCGATCCGTTGCGTCTGCGCGCCGTCTACCCCGCGGTCTATGACCAGTTCGCTCGCTTCTACGGCCAGGATCCCGCCGCCCGCTACCCGGCCACCCGGTTGCTGGCGGGAGATCCCGGAGCGCAGGGCTGACCGGCACTGTGTCCGGGCGGCAGAAACACAAAAGGCACCCGAGGGTGCCTTTTTCGTGACAGCGATGTCGCCGGGTGCTTAGGCAGCGGCTTTGAGCTGGGCGGGAGCGGCTTTCTTCTGCTCGCCGATGGGCAGCACGGTGCGACCGAACTGCTCGTTGATCACGGTGGCCATGGCCAGGTAGATGGCGCTGGCGCCGCAGATGATGCCTTCGAAACCGGCGATGGTGCCGATCAGGGTGCTGCCGGTGAAGTCACGGGCGGCCAGCAGGAAGAACAGCACGGTCAGGGAGGCGAACACGAACTGCTTCACGCGGGGGAAGTTGACAGTCCCGATCAGCATGAACAGGGTGAACATGCCCCACATCAGCAGGTACCAGCCCATGTAGGCGTGGGGAGTGGCCTCGGCCAGACCCATGGTCGGCATCACCAGCAGGAACACCAGGCTCCACCAGAAGGTGCCGTAGGAGATGAAAGCGGTGACACCGAAGGTGTTGCCACGCTTGTACTCCATGATGCCGGCGATGATCTGGGCCAGACCGCCATAGCACAGACCCATGGCCAGGATCATGGCGCTGATGGGGAAGAAACCTGCGTTATGGATGTTCAGCAGAATGGTGGTCATACCGAAACCCATCAGACCCAGAGGGGCAGGGTTGGCCAATTTTTCGCTCACGTGGTGTTCTCCAACAATAGAGGTGGGGTTGATAAAAGACGCGCGATTTTAGGCAGGCTCAGGGTCCCGGGCAAGGGGGGGACACACAGAAATGGTAAAAAAAGAACACGAAAGTTTAAGTGGCCAACCATTCGTGCCATTCAGGTAGACGAGTGGTGAACGAAAAACGTTTTCAACGTTGCGTTTTTGTATAAAAGGCACCTTGGTATGAAAGTCGGCAACGATGGTGGTGACTGGGATTGGTGAGGGAAACGCGCCCCGGATGGTCGCGTTATGGCGGCTTGATTGAAAAATGAGTTCATATGCCATCAGACCAGAGTGTTTCCCTCCTGTTTGTGGCGCATGGACCTCCCGTATCGCCTGCCATCGCAGTGTCCGTTGCGCTCCCCATTTTCTCGTCAACCCCGCGCTCGTCACCGTGTTCCCTACACAAGGGCGGGGCGCCTGAGAAACCCGCAAGCGCGCCGTGTTGACTGCCACGGGCGAAAGGGGCGCAAGATTAACGGGCAGGATCAGAGGCTGCCCTTGTCAAAAAGCCAGAGGCGGGATGGGCCATGGGCCCAGTAAAGACACTTCGAAATGGAAGGGGGCGCGGGGTTGGCCCTGTGGCGTGCGCGAGAGGGTGTTCAAGATTGGCCCGATTAGACACTGTATATCTAATCGGGCCATCTATTTTGACATGTCGACATGCCGGATAACTGGATTGTTCGGGACGGCTAGCGAGAGACAAATCCTGATGGCAGGGGTCAGGGGGAGGTTAGAGAAGGGGAGGCAAGTAGCCAAGGTCGCCTCCTGCCTCTGATCGGTCAGACCGGTAGCCAGGGATAAGGAGAGCCCACCTCGTGCCCGCCACGGTGAAAGACTCAGCAAGGGACAGGGATCCGCTTCCTTTATTCCCTCGTGGAGAGACGCTACCAGAAGTAGAGAGCCACCATCCTGATCATCCCGCTGCAAGAAGCAGGCAAGCAGGCAAGCAGGCAAGCAGGCAAGGAGGGATAAGGCTGCTCCACCATGATGTCGCCGCCGCTAGGCACAAAGGGAACAACAGGGGCAAAGCGCTGGGCCAGCAACCGCCCGCTCGCCCCGGCGGGAAAGAAAGGGACGAAAGGGTCGAGCAACTGGCGCCGCCCGGTACCTGGGCGGTGGGCACCTTAAATGGCCAGGAAGGCGTTATCCGGTCGGGGGTGGGAGCCCATCGGACCATATGCCGTCGGGGCAAACAAGAGGGGCATCCGGCGGGGGCCGGATCAGTTGTCCAGGGTCAGCACCACCTTGGCTTCCTTGTCCGTCTCCTTCACCTGGCTGTCGAGCACGAAGAGGCGCTCCGGCGCGATGCCCTGGGTATCCACCAGATACTCCTTGGTGTTCTGGGCGCGGCGCATGGCGAGGTTTCGCAGGGACTTGGCGGTGATGAGCTGCTGATCCCGCAGCAGGAGCACCGCCTGGGCGCGCAGGGCCTCGCTCCCTTCATCGAGTCGCAACCGGTCGGCCAGATCCCCGAGATCTTCGTTGAACTTGGCTTCATAGGCCTCTGCCAGTGCGGATTGCATGGCGGGATCCTGCTCCAGCAACGTCAAATCCACCGGGCTGCCGGTGATCTTGGCCAGCAGCCGCTCAAGCTTCTGGCGCTGGAGGATGGGGCGCTCTTCGTTGAAGTTGACCTTGCCGCGGATGTTCATGCTGAGCTTGGGCCTCTCCTTGAGGGCCTGGGCGAGGGTGGTCAGCTTGGTCTGCTGGGTCGGGGTCAGGGCGGGATCGCCGGGCAGGAAGGGGAGCTCGTCGAGATCCTTGGTGCCCCCCGTCAAGGACGCAAGCAGGGAGAAGGGGGAGGTAATGGCCTTGCCGAGGGTATTGCCGAGCACGTCCCAGAAGATGTTGCCCAGGCTGAAATCAGGCTGATCCAGATTGCCCTTAACCTTGAGGTTCATCTTGATGACGCCGTTCGAATCGCTGAGCAGGGCGATGGCGAGGCCAAGGGGCAGATCCTTGGCCTGCTCGCTCTTGACCTTCTCCCCGAGTTGCAGCTTCTTGATGGTGATGTCGTTGTCCCCCTCCAGCCGGTTGCCCTGCAGCTTGTAGTTGAGCTTCATGGAGAGCTGCCCCTTGTCGATGGCATAGCCTGCATAGGTGCTGGAGTAGGGGGTGAAGGTGGTGAGCTCCAGATTGTTGAAGGCCACGGCCACGTCCAGCACGGGATCCTCGATGAGCAGGTTGGCGCCCCCCCGGATGGTGACGGGGGCATAGCGGTCCACCTTGCCGTTGAAGGCGAGCTCGGAGCGCTGCCCCGGGGTGTTGCTGATATGGCGGCTCTGGCCGTCGAGGGAGGCGATGTCCACCACGAACTCCGGGCTCAGGCTGCGATCGGCGAAGCGCAGGTTGCCCTGGGCGGTGCGGATCTGATCGATGACGATGTGCGGGGCGGGGGCGCTCTCCTTGTCGTTCGCGGCGGGTTGCGGCAGCAGCAGTTGCTGCACGTTGGTGATCCCCTCTTCGTTGATCTCGATGCGGGCATAGGGTTTGCTGAGCAGGATGTCGGCGATGCGCAGTTGCTGGCTCAGGCCATCATAGTGCAGGCCGCTCAATTGCAGATTCTCTATCTGGAGCAGGCGCTGGTTGTCGGCCCGATCCAGCACGTTGAGCCCGGCGACCTCGAGCCCACCGCTTATCTCCAGCTTGCTGATGGCCCCCTGGCGGTCGGTGGCCAGGTCCAGCCTGGTGCGGCTGGCAAGCTCGCCGTCCCGCACGCTGATGCGCAGCAGATCCTGCAGGTAGGGTTGGGCCAGGGCCAGCGGCAGCCCCTGTTGGCGGATGGCGCCGTTCAGGGTGAAGGGGGTCAGCCCCAGGGTGCCGTCAAACACCACCGTCGTCCTGGTGTCGAGGGCTGCGTTGAGGGTGAGGGGGCTGGGTTGGGCGGTCTGGCTGCCAAGGGGCCCCAGGGTGAGGGCGAGGGCGGAGATGGCCCGTTTCAGGGGCTTGCCGCTGGTGGCTTCGGTCAGGGTGAGGCTGCCCTGGTCGATGCGGGTCTGCTTGAGGGCCCATTGCCAGGGCTTGGCGGGGGTGGCCGGTTGTTTGCCCCCCTTGGGGGTCTTCTGGGGGATCAGCAGGTCCGCGAGATCCAGTTGTTGCTGGTGGTCGAGGGCGGCGGTGATGGCCGGGCTCTTGAGGATGGCGGCATCGAGCTCAAGGCGCTGCTTGTTGCCATCGATGCGGATCCCGGTCAGCGCCAACTGCTTGAAGCGGGCAAATTCCTCCCCCTTGTTGCGTGTGAGCTGCCAGTTGGCCAGGGTCAGCTTGCCCTTTGACAACTGCCAGTCCAGTCCCTGCTTGCCCTGGGTGAGGCGATAGGCGAGCTCGGCGCTGGCCTCCCCTTTGGCGAGGGTCGCCTTGAGATAGGGGGCCCAGAGGGGGGCGAAGGGGGCGATGGCCACCTTGCCAAGGCTGAGGTTGCCCTTGCCGGCGCCGCTCATCATGTCGAACTCCCCTTCGGCCTTGAGGGGGCTCTTCTCGTTGACGGTGGCGCTCAGGCGATAGGGGTTGAGCACCCCCTCTGCGGTGGAAAAGCCGGGCAGGTGCAGGGCGAGCTTGTCCAGGGTGAGGGGCGGCACCCACCCCGGGCTGCTCTGCTTGCGGCTGTCCCGGTAGCTGAGCCGGCCCTGCTCGACGGACAGCTTGCCGATGGTCACCAGCACGGGCTCGGCGCTAGCTGGCGGCGTTTGCTCCGGCGCAGGGGCGAGCAGGGAGGCCAGTGCATCGGTCAGGTTGAAGCGTGCCTCCCCTTTGAGATCCTCGAGGCGCACCATATCTGCCCTGGGGGCTGTCAGGGTGGCCTCTTCCAGTACCAGGGCGCGCTTCTGCCAGCTCGCTTTCAAGGCGGGAATGAGCTTCAGCTCTTCAAATGACACCAGTTCTTGCTGCTGGTCATCGAGCAGGGCGCTGGGCCCCAGCACGAGGGAGGGGGAGCGGATCCCCACCTCTATCTTGCCAAGGGAGAGGTGCAGACCGTAATGGGTGGCAAGCCAGCCGGGGAGATGGCGCTGGATGAGGGTCGGCGCCTGCCAGAGCAGGATGGTGATGCCGATGAGCAGGAGCGCGAGAAGATAGAGGGCATAGCGCAGCAGACGAGCGGGCAGAGGCTTGAGCATGATGGTCTCCATTTGATGCGCATATGGTAGCAATTAATCGTGCCCGGTTCATGGGAAGGACTCATGAGGTGCGCCGCACTCTGACCGGGCTGGGGAATTATTGTGCGACCAAGGCCGGATTTCCCCCGTTTGCCCCACCTCGCCGCTTGCCCAAACCGCCCAGTCTGTCCGGCATGCCGTGACGGGCGATGTGGGGAACAAGGGGGTTGCCGGGTCAGGGCCTGCCACTGCGAATATCCACTGGAAAACCGGGATTCCGGGGGCGAGATACCCCCAGAGTCTGTCAATCCCCGTCGGTTTTCAAGCCGCCGAGGGAGTGGATGCAGCGCTGCTCGGCGGCATCAAGCTCGGCCATCACCATCTGGATGTCCTCCAGCTGCTGGCGCAGGGAGTGGCGTCTGGCCTCGATGAGCTGGATCATGGAGTGAAGCTGCATCCGGCTGGAGCGGTCGGTGTCGTACATGTCGAACAGCTCGCGGATCTCCGCCAGGCTGAACCCGAGGCGCTTACCGCGCAGGGTCAATTTCAGGCGGATCCTGTCCTTGTGGCTGTAGATGCGGGTCTGCCCCTCCCGGGTCGGGGTGATGAGCCCCTCGTCCTCGTAATAGCGGATGGTGCGGGGGGTGATGTCGAACTCCTGGGCCAGCTCCGAGATGCTGTAGGTCCTCTCCTTGCCACTGGCGTGTCTGGCTCTCATGGTGCGCCCTCCTGATGAGCTGGCGGGGTCCTGGCACAGCGGCAAGGGCCGGGTTCATGATGCATGATGGCCTCCCGGGGCGCGCTGCGTGCGCTCTTGTGCGAGGCGCCGTCCCCTCCCGTGCAGGGCCTGGCCGACCCGAGAGCCGTTGGGGCGCCCCAGCAGCTCGCTCACCCACTGGCCGGTGGCGGCCAGCTGGTCGAGGTCGACGCCGGTGCTCATGCCAAGGCCGTGCAGCAGATAGACCACCTCTTCCGACGCCACATTGCCGGAGGCACCGGGGGCATAGGGGCAGCCGCCGAGCCCGGCCACCGAGCAGTCGATGGTGCGGATGCCGCGCTCCAGCGCCGGCAGCAGGTTGGCCAGCCCCTGGCCATAGGTGTCGTGAAAATGAACCGCAAGCCGGCCCGCCGGGATCTCGTGCAGCACCGCATCCAGCATGGGAGCCACGGTGCCCGGGGTGCCGACGCCGATGGTGTCGCCGAGGGATATCTCGTGGCAGCCCAGATCCAGCAGCCGCTCGGCCAGGGCGGCGACCCGTTTCGGGCGGGTCGGGCCGTCGAACGGGCAGGCGATGACGGTGGAGAGGTAGCCGCGCACCTTGATGCCGAGGCTGCGCGCTTCCTGCACCAGGGGGGCGAAGCGCACCAGGGACTCCTCCACGCTGATGCCGATGTTGGCCCGGGTGAAGCCGTCCGAGCAGGCGGTGAAGAGGCCTATCTCATCGGCGCGTGCGGCGATGGCGGCCTGCAGACCCTGCAGATTGGGCACCAGGGCACCATAGCGGGTCGGCCCCCTGCGCGGCAGGGCGTTGAAGAGTGCGGCGGAATCCGCCATCTGCGGCACCTTCTTGGGCGACACGAAGGCCCCCACCTCGATGCGCTGCAACCCGCTCTCGGCCAGGCGGGCGATGAACGCCAGCCGCTGCGCCAGGGAGAGGGTCGCAGCTTCATTTTGCAGGCCGTCCCGCGGCCCCATCTCCACCAGGCTGACCTTGTCGTCCCGGTTCTCGTGCGTGTGGCTCATGAGCGCTCCTCCTGCGCGGTATGGTCCTCGGCAAAGCGCACCAGCACGGCGCCCTGGCTCACCTGTTCCCCCTGGCGGCACTGCAGGGCCTCAATCACCCCGTCCCGGTCGGCCTTGAGGACGTGCTCCATCTTCATCGCTTCCAGCACCAGCAGGGGTTGCCCCTTGCTGACCGGCTGGCCGGTCTCGACCTGCAGCGCCACCACGATGCCGTGCATGGGGGCCAGGATGCCCGGGACATGGCTCGTTTCGTGATCATGGTGGAGCTGATGATGCTGATCATCGAGCGAGAAGCGGATGCGTCTGCCCGCCAGGTGCAGCAAATAGGCACCCTCGCCGAGGGGCTGCACCGGATAGCGCTGCCAATGTCCACCCTGGCACAGGCGGATCTGATCTGACCCGAGTTCGAACGGGATCTGCTCGCTCTGCCAGAGCAGGGCGCCTCCTCGCTCGGCGAGGGTGAGAGTGCGGGTCTCCTCGCCGATGCGCACCGTGGCGCAAAAGCGGCGGGTGGGGCCCAGCCGAAAGCCTGCGGCCTGCTGCCAGGGGGAGGCATCGCGCTCGCAAGTGGCGAGCCAGAGGGTGGCGAGGGGCCAGGCGAGCGTCGGAACGGGCAGGGTGTCGGTGGGAATGGGCCACTGGGTGTGGTGGCACATCGCCAGCACCTCTGGCGCTTCGCACAGGCGTTGCAGGAGCGGGCCGTTGTGCACCAGAGGGCCGAGATCCAGCGCCGCCAGGGCATCGGCCAGGGTGGCAAAGGCTTCGCTGCGGCTCGGTGCGTGGGCGACGAGCTTGGCGATCATGGGGTCGTAATAGGGGCTCACCCCATCGCCGGCGGTGACGCCGGTGTCGATGCGCACCCCCTTGGGCCAGGTGAGCCAGTGGATGGGGCCGCTCGCGGGCAGAAAACCGGCGGCCACGTCCTCGGCGTAGAGGCGCGCCTCCACCGCGTGGCCGCGCAGCACCACTTCATCCTGGGTGAGGGGCAGCGGTTTGCCCTCGGCCACCGCCAGCTGCCAGGCCACCAGATCCTGGCCGGTGATGGCTTCGGTAACCGGATGCTCCACCTGCAACCGGGTGTTCATCTCCATGAAGAAGAACGCCTCCTTGCAGAGCAGAAACTCGATGGTGCCGGCCCCCTGATAGTGGATGGCCTTGGCCGCCGCCACGGCCGCCTCGCCCATGGCGCGGCGCAGGGCAGGGGAGATGTCGGGGGCGGGGGCCTCCTCGATCACCTTCTGGTGGCGGCGCTGCAAGGAGCAGTCCCTGTCCCCCAGATAGATGGCGTTGCCGAGGGTATCGGCAAACACCTGCACCTCCACGTGACGGGCGCGGGGGAGATAGCGCTCCAGCAGCACATGGTCGTCGCCAAAGGCGGCACTCGCCTCCCGCTTGACTGCCGCCAGGGCGTCGTCAAAGTCGGCCAGCTGATCGACCCGGCGCATCCCCTTGCCACCGCCGCCGCTGGCCGCCTTGATAAGGAGCGGGAAGCCCACCAGGCTCGCCTGATCGCGCAAAAAATCGGGGTGCTGATCCGCGCCGTGATAACCGGGTAGCACGGGGACGCCGGCTGCCTGCATCAGCCCCTTGGCCCCCGACTTGTCCCCCATGGCGAGGATGGCGGCGCCGCTTGGGCCGACAAAGCGCACGCCCCGCTGCTCGCAGGCGGTGGCAAAGTCGCTGTTCTCGGACAGGAAACCGTAGCCCGGGTGGATGGCGTCGGCATCCGCCTCTTTGGCAATCTTGAGCACCTTGCCGGTGTCGAGGTAGCTCTCCCGGGCGGGGGCCGGCCCCAGATGCCAGGCCTCGTCGGCTTTGCGCACATGCATGGCGCGGGCGTCGGCGTCCGAGTAGAGGGCGATGGTGTGAATGCCGAGGCGCCGTGCTGTCTTGATGATGCGCACGGCGATTTCACCGCGATTGGCGATCAGCAGGCGCTTGATGGGAGTGTGATGGGTCATGCTTCGTCCTTGAAACGGGGGCGCCAGGTGGGGGGGCGTTTGTCGAAGAAGGCCTGGATCCCCTCCTGGGCCTCGAGACCGACCCGTACCCGGGCGATGGTCTCGACGGTCTGCTCTTCGTGCTGGTGGCCTGGGCGCCCTTCGAGGGCGGCCAGCAGCCGCTTGGTCTCCTTCATCGCCTGGGGGCCGTTGCGACACAACCGCAGGGCCATGGCGCGTCCCTCCGCCAGCAACTGATCAGGCTGGCTGAGCCTGTGCACCACGTTGAGTCGGCAGGCGGTGATGGCATCGAAAGGCTCCGCGCTCAGCATGTAGCGGCGGGCCTGGCGCATCCCCATGGCGCGCACCACGTAGGGGCTGATCACCGCAGGCACCAGTCCCAGGGTCACCTCGGAGAGGCAGAAGCGGGCATTTTCGCTGGCCAGCACGATGTCACAGGCGCAGACAAGGCCTAAGGCTCCGCCGTAGGCGGCCCCCTGCACCAGGGCCACCGTGGGGAGGGGCAGCTCGTCCAGTGCCTGCATCAGGTGGGCCAGCACCCGGGCGTCCTCGCGATTCTTGTCAAAGGCGAGGGGGTCGAACGCCTCCCCGGCCATCTTGCGCATCCACTCGAGATCGGCGCCCGCGCAAAAGTGCGGCCCCTCGGCGCGCAGCAGCAGCACGTGGGGGCGGTCGGCCAGCGGCTGGCCGTGGGCCAGCTCGCCGAGACAGTCGAGCAGCCCCTGCATCAGGTCGGCATCAAGGGCGTTGTGGCGGGCCGGGCGGGCGAGCACCAGCTCGATCACCGGGCCGTGGCGCTCCAGGCGAAAATGGGCAAGGGGATCGTTGAAGAGCGGGTCTGACATATGAACTCCTTACATCCGGAAGATGCCGTACTGCCCGGGGCCCGGCTCGGCCCCCTGGCAGGCCGCCAGCGCCAGGGCCAGCACGGTGCGGCTTTGGGCCGGGTCGATGACGCCGTCATCCCACAGGCGAGCACTGGCGTAATAGGGGTGACCCTGGCGCTCGTATTGCGCGATCACCGGGGCGCGAATGGCGGCCGCCTCCGACTCGCCCAGAGTCTTGCCCTCGGCGGCGAGCTTGTCCCGGCGCACCTGCACCAGCACCCCGGCCGCCTGCTCGCCCCCCATGACGGAGATGCGGCTGTTGGGCCAGCTGAAGAGAAAATCCGGTTCATAGGCGCGCCCGCACATGCCGTAGTTGCCGGCACCGAAGCTGCCGCCGACGATCAGGGTGATCTTGGGCACCCGGCTGCAGGCCACGGCGGTCACCAGCTTGGCGCCGTGCTTGGCGATCCCCTCTTTTTCCGCCGTACTCCCCACCATAAAGCCGGTGATGTTTTGCAGAAACAGCAGCGGGATCCCCCGCTGGTTGCAGAGCTGGATGAAGTGGGCTCCCTTCTGGGCGCTGTCGCTGTGCAGCACGCCGTTGTTGGCGAGGATCCCCACCTGCATGCCCTCAATGCGGGAAAAACCCGTCACCAAGGTAGTGCCGAACAACGCCTTGAATTCGTCAAACACAGAGCCATCTACCAGCCGGGCGATCAATTCTCGTGCGTCATAGGGGCGCTTGAGACTGGTGCCCACCAGGCCGTAGAGCTCCTCGATGGGGTAGTGCGGCTCATCATAGGAGGGAGCGGATGGGGCGGGTGACGCTGCCGTCTGGCTGTCACCCAGGTTGCTTACCAGGGTGCGGGCGATGGCAAGGGCATGGGCATCGTCCCGGGCCATGTGATCCGCCACCCCGGAGTGGACGCAGTGCACCTCGGCGCCGCCCAAGGCTTCTGCGCTGATCTCCTCACCGGTGGCGGCCTTGACCAGGGGCGGGCCCGCCAGAAAGAGGGTGGCCTGTTCCCTGACCATAATCGACTCGTCCGCCATGGCGGGCACATAGGCACCCCCGGCGGTACAGAGCCCCATCACCACCGCCAGCTGGGGGATGCTCTGGGCCGACATGCGAGCCTGGTTGTAGAAGATGCGGCCAAAATGCTCCCGGTCGGGGAACACCTCGTCCTGCATGGGCAGGAAGGCGCCGCCGGAATCCACCAGATAGAGGCAGGGGAGGCGCAGCCGCTCGGCGATGGCCTGGGCGCGCAGATGTTTTTTCACCGTGAGGGGGTAGTAGGTGCCGCCCTTCACGGTAGCGTCATTCACCACCAGCATGCACAGGCGTCCAGAGACCCGGCCGATGCCGGTGAGGATGCCGGCGGCGGGCACCGGCTCGTCATAGACCTGCCAGCCCGCCAACGCCGACAGTTCGAGAAAGGGGGAGCCCGGGTCCAGTAGCTGGTCGATGCGCTCGCGGGGCAGCAGCTTGCCGCGGGCTTGATGGCGGGCGTTGTTGGCCGCGCCGCCGCCCAAGGCTATCTCCTCCAGGCGGGCATTGAGATCGTCGACCAGGGCCTGCATGGCGGCCCGATTTGCCTCATAGTCGGGACTGGCGGTGTCTAGGCGGGAGTGGATCCTGCTCATGCGCTCTCTCCCATCAGCTCGCGGCCGATGAGCCAGCGGCGGATCTCCGAGGTGCCGGCGCCGATTTCGTAGAGTTTGGCGTCCCGCAGCAGGCGGCCGGTGGGGTATTCGTTGATGTAGCCGTTGCCGCCGAGCAGCTGGATGGCATCAAGGGCCATCTGGGTGGCGTTCTCGGCGGCAAACAGGATGGCGGCGGCGCAATCCTTGCGGCTGGTGCGGCCCTGATCGCAGGCGCTCGCCACCGAATAGACCAGCGCCCGGCTGCTGGCGAGACGGGTATACATGTCGGCGAGCTTGCCCTGCACCAGCTGAAACTCGCCGATGGCCTGACCGAACTGCTTGCGCTCGCGCACATAGGGGAGCACCACGTCCATGCAGGACTGCATGATGCCAAGGGGCCCGGCCGCCAGCACCACCCGCTCGTAGTCGAGCCCGCTCATCAACACCTTGACCCCGCCGTGCAGGGGGCCCAGCAGGTTCTCCTGCGGCACCCGGCAGTTGTCGAACACCAGCTCGCAAGTACTGGAGCCGCGCATGCCGAGCTTGTCGAGCTTCTGGGCGGTGGAAAAACCGGGAGTCCCCGCCTCGACGATAAAGGCGGAAATCCCTTTGGGCCCGGCGGCGGCATCGGTCTTGGCATAGATGACGAAGGTGTTGGCATCGGGCCCATTGGTGATCCACATCTTGTTGCCGTTCAGCACGAAGTGATCCCCCTCGCGCACTGCGGTGAGGCGCATGCTCACCACGTCGGAGCCGGCACCCGGCTCGCTCATGGCCAGCGCCCCCACGTGTTTGCCGCTGACCAGATCAGGCAGGTATCTCGCCTTCTGATCAGGGGTGCCGTGGCGGTGGATCTGGTTGATGCAGAGATTGGAGTGGGCGCCGTAGGAGAGGCCGACCGAGGCGCTGGCGCGGCTCACCTGCTCCATCACCAGCACATGGGCCAGATAGCCGAGGTTCACCCCGTCATACTCCTCCGCCACCGTAATGCCGTGCAGCCCCAGCTCCCCCATGCGGGGCCAGAGATCCCGGGGGAAAGCGTTGCTCTGATCGATCTCGCTGGCGCGCGGTGCGATCACTTTTTGGCAGAAAGCCTCGACTTGTTCGGTCAGGGCCTGGAGGGTTTCATCCATCAGGGCATGCATCCGTGCTCTCCTTGGTGCAGTGGACTGCCGATCTCTCCTGCCATCAGGGTGATGACTGGTCAGTCCATCCGTGATTCAAGTTTACGTTAGCGTAAACGTAAATTGATTGTTAGTCTAAGGTAAATTCGATGGCAGCCCGCCGCAAGGGGCTACCCGGGCAGAGGAGCGCAAGGAGTGAACAGGATGTGCAACAGCAAGATTGATGTGGCCGGCCTGCAGTGGCCTGCCATCGCCTGCCAACGGGCTAGGAGGGGGGCATGAGCCAGCATCACACCCAGTACGGGGATCTGCCGCTCTACATCGGTGGCGAGGCGTGTCCGTCCGCAAGCGACGAGTGGATAGAGGTGACCGACCCGGCGGACCAGCATCTGCTGGCGCGGGTGCCGAAAGCTACCTCTGCGGAAATTGAGCTGGCGGTGCGCACCGCCCACGACGCCTACCTGCAGTGGCGGGAGGTGCCTCCCTCCGAGCGGGCTCGGGTGATGTTCAACTACCAGCATCTGTTGAAAGTGCATCATGACGAGCTGGCGACCCTGCTGGCCCAGGAAACCGGCAAGAACCTGGCGGATGCCAAGGGGGATGTGTGGCGCGGCATCGAGGTGGTGGAGCAGGCCTGCGCCATCGCGAGCCAGACCCTGGGGGAGACCATGGGCAACGTGGCGCGCCGGGTGGATGGCCACTCCTGGGTGCAGCCCCTCGGGGTCTGCGTCGGCATCACGCCGTTCAACTTCCCGGCCATGATCCCGCTCTGGATGTTCCCGCTGGCGGTGGCCTGCGGCAACGGCTTCGTGCTCAAGCCCTCCGAGCAGGATCCTCTCACCCCCATGCGCCTGGCCGAGCTGTTTACCGAGGCGGGGGCCCCCAAGGGCATTCTGTCGGTGGTGCATGGCGGCGCCGAGCAGGTGGATGCGTTGCTGGCCCATCCCGATGTCAAGGCAGTCAGTTTCGTGGGCTCGGCCCGGGTGGGCGGTCACGTCTATCGCAGCGCCACGTCGCAGCTCAAGCGCGCCCAGTGTTTTGTCGGCGCCAAGAATCACATGGTGATCATGCCGGATGCCAACAAGGCGCAGGTGCTCAGCAACCTGGTGGGAGCCGGGGTCGGCGCCGCCGGTCAGCGCTGCATGGCCATCAGCGTGGCGGTGTTCGTGGGGAGCGCCCGGGAGTGGATCCCCGAACTCGCCGCCGAGTTCGCCAAGGTGAAACCCGGCGTCTGGCACGACCCCGAGGCGGCTTATGGCCCCCTCATCAGCCCGGAGGCGAAAGTCAGGGTGGAGGGGCTTATCGAGGCGGGGATTGCCGAGGGAGCCGAGTGCCTGCTGGACGGCCGTTTTTGCGACGTGCCCGGCTACCCGGTGGGCAACTGGGTGGGACCGACCCTGTTTCGCGGCGTGACCCCCGAGATGCGCATCTACCAGGAGGAGATCTTCGGGCCCGTGCTGGCCTGCCTCGAGGTGGGGAGCCTGGATGAGGCGCTTGCCCTCATCAACGCCAACCCCTATGGCAACGGCACCTCCCTCTTCACCGGCTGTGGCGCCGCCGCTCGCAAGTTCCGCCACGAGGTGGCGGTGGGCCAGGTGGGGATCAACGTGCCCATCCCGGTGCCGCTGCCGTTCTTCTCCTTCACCGGCTGGCGTGGCTCCTTCTACGGGGATCTGCATGCCTACGGCAAGCAGGCGGTGCGTTTTTACACCGAGACCAAGACGGTCACCGAACGCTGGTTCGACGAAGACATTCCCAGCGGCCCCAATATGACCATTCAGCTGCGCTGATGGCAGGTTGCCCACTTTGCCTTGGTGCCCCCATTGACAGCAACGGATCGACGGAACAAATACAAAGGAAGCGAACAAGATGGATTTTACCCTGACCGAATCCCAACGGGCCTGTGTCGAGTCGGCCGGCGCCTTCGCCGATCTGGCGCTCAAACCCCACGCCGCGCGCTGGGATAGGGAGCACGAGTTCCCCATCCCCACCATCAAGCAGGCGGCGGCGCTGGGCCTGTGCGGCCTCTATACCCCGGAGCAGTATGACGGTCTGGGCCTGAGCCGGCTCGATGCCAGCCTCATCTTCGAGCGCCTCGCCATGGGCTGCACCTCCACCACCGCCTATCTCACCATCCACAACATGGTGAGCTGGATGCTGGGTAGCTGGCTGCCTGCCGAGGTGGCCGAGGAGTGGGTACCCAGGCTCGCCAGCGGCGAGCTGCTGGGCTCCTACTGCCTCACCGAGCCGGGGGCGGGCTCCGACGCGGCGGCCCTCAAGACCCGCGCCGTGCGCGATGGCGAGGATTACCTCCTCGATGGCAGCAAGGTGTTCATCTCGGGTGCCGGCAGCACAGACGTGCTGGTGGTGATGGCCCGCACCGGCGGCGAGGGGGCCAAGGGGATCTCCGCCTTCATGGTACCGGCCCAGACCCCCGGCGTGAGCTATGGCAAGGCGGAGGAGAAGATGGGCTGGAACAGCCAGCCGACCCGGGAGGTGAACTTCAGCGCCGTGCGCATTCCCGCTCGCTTCCGGCTGGGGGAGGAGGGGGAAGGGTTCAAGTTCGCCATGCGGGCGCTCGATGGGGGGCGCATCAACATCGCCAGCTGTTCGCTGGGCACTGCCCAGCAGGCTCTCAACGATGCCCTGGCCCATGTGCAGCAGCGCCAGCAATTTGGACACCCGATCAGCGAATTCCAGAGCGTGCAGTTTCGCCTGGCCGACATGGCCACCGAGCTCGCCGCCGCCCGCCTGCTGGTGCGCCAGGCGGCCGCCAAACTCGATGAGGGCAGCCCGGACAAAAGTGCCTGGTGCGCCATGGCCAAGCGTTTTGCCACCGACGTGGGGCACCGCATCTGCGACGACGCCCTGCAACTCTTTGGCGGCTATGGTTATATCCGCGAGTATCCGCTTGAGCGCTATCTGCGCGATACCCGGGTGCACCGCATTCTGGAAGGGACGAATGAAGTGATGCGGCTCATCATCGCCCGCCGCCTGCTGGCCGACCCCGGCCTGTCGCTGGAGTAGCGGGAGTAGCCTGCCCTGAGGACGCAGTCGGCGCGTCCTCAGGCTTTGTGAGCCAGGTGCAGGTTGGCTCCATTCAACCCTGTCATCATGGGGCAGTTTTTTTGACAAGGACAACGCAATGACAAGGATCAGGCTCGAATATCACGGCCACGTGGCCTACATCACCCTCGATCACCCACCCGCCAACACCTGGACGCTCGCCAGCCTGAAAGCCTTCTTGCAGATGATGGTGGAGCTGGATGGTCGCCCCGACGTGGTGGCCCTGGTGATCCGCGGTGCCGGAGAGAAATTCTTCTGCGCCGGCGCCGATCTCAAGATGTTCGCCGACGGCAGCCTGCTGCACGCCCGCGAGGTGGCCGAGGCCTTTGGTCACGCCTTCGAGGCGCTGGCTCGCTTTCACGGGGTCAGCATCGCCGCCATCAACGGCTATGCCATGGGAGGCGGCCTCGAGGTCGCGCTGGCCTGCGACATTCGCATCGCCGAGCAGCAGGCCAAGCTGGGGTTGCCGGAGGCCTCGGTGGGCTTGCTGCCCTGCGCTGGCGGCACCCAGCGCCTCACCGAGCTGGTGGGGCCGGGCTGGGCCAAGCGGATGATCCTCTGCGGCGAGAAGGTGAGCGCCACCCTGGCCTACGAGATGGGGCTGGTGGAGGAGGTGGTGACCGAGGGGCACGCCTGGGAGGCGGCGCAGCAGATGGCCCAGCTGGTGGAGCGCCAGAGCCCGAGCGCCCTGCGTGCCTGCAAACAGCTCATCAATCAGGGGCGAAGCACCCACAGGGACGCGGCGCTGCCGCTCGAGCGCAGCCTCTTTCTCGCCCTGTTTGACGATGCCAACCAGCGCGAAGGGGTGGCGGCCTTCCTCGAGAAGCGGGCCCCGCGCTGGCGCTATGACCAATCCAGGCCGAAAGAGTGAGGGAGTGAAGGATGAATGAGGTATTGATGGCGACCCGCCATGTCGCAGGGGCAGATACCCGGTCTGCGGGGGCCGACCATGAGTGAGCCCGTGCGCATCGAGACCCACCCCACGGCGGATGGCCGCCACATCGGCATGCTGACTCTGGACAGCCCCGCCTCCCTCAATGCCCTGAGCCTTGAGATGATCCAGTTGTTGCAGGGGGCGTTGACCCGCTGGGAGCAGGATCCGGCCATCGTCTGCGTGTTGTTGCAAGGGGCCGGCGAGAAGGCATTCTGCGCCGGTGGCGACATCCGCTCCTTCTACTACCGCAAACAGGAGGCGAGCGAGTCGGCACTGTTTGGCTATGCTCGCGACTTCTTCCTGCAGGAGTACCGGCTCGATCATCACATCCATCGCTATAGCAAGCCCCTTGTCTGCGTGGCGGACGGCATCTGCATGGGGGGCGGCATCGGCCTCTTTGCCGGGGCCGGTTTTCGGGTGGTGACAGAGAAGAGTCTGTTCGCCATGCCGGAGGTGACCATCGGCCTCTACCCCGATGTGGGGGCCAGCTGGTTTTTGAGCCGCATGCCGGGGCGGCTCGGGCTCTGGCTCGGCCTCACCGGGGCCCGCTTCAACGGGGCGGATGCCATCGGCCTGGGGCTCGCGGATCACGCCATGGGGAGCCGCGAGCGGATGGAGCTGCCAGCGCGCCTCGCCGCCCTCGACTGGTCCGCAGGCGACCCCTGCGAGCAGATCGAGGTGCTGTTCACCGGTTTGCAGCGATCCCTTGGCCAGACGCTGCCGCCTCCTGTACTGCTGCCCCACCAGGCCCGCATCGATGCGCTGTTGGCCGGCCGCTCCCTGCACCGGGTGCTGGCACGCCTCGAGGCCGCCGAGTTGGATGAACCGGCGCTGGCTCAGGGGCGGGAGACCTGCCTTCGCGGCAGCCCTATCAGCCGCGCCATTCTCTGGCGCCAGTTCTGGCAGGCACGGCGCCAGTCCCTGGCCGAGGTGTTTGCCGACGAGCTGACCCTCTCGGTCAATTGCGTGCTCAGAGGGGACTTCGTGGAAGGGGTGCGGGCTCTGCTCATCGACAAGGACAAATCCCCCCGCTGGCGGGCCCCGCAGACGGGTGAGGCCTGGCTGGATGCCTTCTATCGCTGGCCCGAGGGTGACAACCCCTTGCGCCCCCGCTGACGCGGGATCACACACAAGGAGCACACCATGACAAGGATTGGGTTTATCGGGCTTGGCAATATGGGGGGGCCCATGGCCGCCAACCTGGCCAGGGCGGGGCACAGGGTGCAGGTGTTTGATCTGGTGCCCGAGAGCCTGACCCGGGCCATCGAGGCCGGCTGTATTGCCGCCGGGAATGCCCGGGAAGCGGTGAGCGGCTGCGAGCTGGTCATCAGCATGCTGCCAGCGGGCGAGCATGTGCGCAGCCTCTGGCTGGGGGAGAGTGTCGGTGAGCGGGGTGGCCAGGATCTGCTGGCGGCCCTGTCGCCCGGTGCCTTGGTCATCGACTGCTCCACCATAGACGTGGCCTCGGCCCGTCAGGTGGGGGCGGCGGCGAAGGCGAGCGGCATCCGTTTTCTCGATGCCCCCGTCTCGGGGGGAGTAGCCGGTGCGGCGGCGGGCACGCTCACCTTCATCGTCGGCGGCGAACAAGCGGATTTTGAAGCGGCCAGACCCGTGCTCGCCTGCATGGGGCAGAACCTGTTTCACGCCGGGGCGCTTGGCGCTGGCCAGATCGCCAAGATGTGCAATAACATGCTGCTCGCCATCCACATGGCGGGCACCGCCGAGGCGCTGGCGCTCGGGGTCAAGGAGGGGCTGGATCCCGCCGTGCTCTCCACCATCATGGGCAAGAGTTCGGGCAACAACTGGAGCCTTGAGCGCTACAACCCCTGGCCCGGGGTGATGGAGAACGTCCCGGCATCCCGTGGGTATACAGGGGGCTTTATGACCCGGCTGATGGTCAAGGATTTGGGGCTCGCCATGGCGTTGGCGGAACATGCCCACAGCGCCGTGCCCATGGGGGCCCTGGCCCGCAACCTCTTCAACCTGCACGGGAGCCTGGGCCAGGAGAACAAGGATTTCTCCAGCATCCTCGAGCTCTATCGGGACAAGACAGCGCCGGGTTAAGGGCCGCTATCTACCTATTTACCCGATAGTCTTTGACTCGACAGTCACCTGCCATCTCACCAGGAGCATTTATGGATATCACACGGAAAGTCATCGCGATCACGGGGGCGGGCAGGGGGCTCGGGCGCGCCATCGCCCTGAGTCTGGCGGAGCAGGGGGCGCAACTTGCGCTCATCGACGTCAACCGCACCGATCTGGAGGTGACCGAGGCGGAGGTGCGCAGCCGTGACGGCCGCTGCGCCCTGTTCGTCTGCAACGTGGCAAGCGAGCCGGAGGTCGAGGCGACCTTCGCCGCCATCAAGGATCAGTTCGGGGCCCTGCACGGTCTCGTCAACTGTGCCGGCATCCTGCGCGACGGCATGCTGATCAAGGTGAAGGAGGGGGCACTGACGGAGAAGATGAGCCTGGCCCAGTGGCAGTGCGTCATCGACGTCAACCTCACCGGCACTTTCCTGTGCGGGCGCGAGGGGGCAGCGCTGATGGCCACCGGCGGGGAGGGGGGCGTCATCATCAACATCTCCTCCATCGCCCGGGCCGGCAACATGGGCCAGAGCAACTATGCCGCCAGCAAGGCGGGGGTGGCCTCTCTGGTGGTCACATGGGGGAAGGAACTGGCCCGTCACGGCATCCGGGTGATGGGCATCGCCCCCGGCGTCTTTGCCACCGATATGACGGCGGCGATGAAACCCGAAGCCATGGCCCGCATGCAGCAGGCCATCCCGGTGGGCACCCTGGGGCAGGCGGCGCAGCTGGCCCAGACGGTGCAGTTCATCCTTGCCAACGACTATCTGTCGGGGCGGATGATCGAGCTGGACGGCGGCTTGAGGCTCTAGTCCCCCCTGCATATACCCTCTCTGACGCCCCTCCTGCAGGGGCGTTTTTGCAGGGGAAAGGCCCCAGTGCAAGGGTGCATAGCCATGCAGGTCCGGCTTTTGAAAAGCGGGGCGGCATCATGAAAAGTCGTGAAATATCAACGGGTCTTTCTTAATTTGAACCAGCTCACAGGCACCCCGGGTCAGTGCTGTAAAATTGCGCGCGGTCAAGGCGGCTCATGATTGACGGCAAGAGGGATTGCGGCCGGAATAGTCATGCAATATAGTTGCCGCCTTTTTCACGGGGTACGGATTTTTAGCCCCTCCCATGTCGCGCGCTGTATGAATACGGATGCTCAGCCGCCGCCTAATAAAACAGGTTTGAGATGGACAAGAAACTGGGGCTGGGTGCCCTCATTTCGCTGGTGATCGGCTCCATGGTCGGTGCCGGGGTTTTCAGTCTGCCGCAAAACATCGCAGCGCACGCCAGTGCCGGGGCCGTCGCCCTGGGATGGGCCATCACGGGGATCGGCATGATCTGCCTCGCCCTGGTCTACCAGAATCTCTCCATGCGTCGACCGGATCTCGATGGCGGCATCTTCAGCTACGCCAAGGCGGGGTTCGGGGATTTCGTCGGCTTCAACGCCGCCTGGGGTTACTGGCTGTGCCAGCTGCTGGCCAACGTTTCCTACGCCATCGTGGTGTTCAGTGCGCTGAGCTACTTCTTCGACACGCCGGACAATGTCATCTTCGGTGACGGCAACACCCCGGTCGCCATCACGCTCGCTTCCCTGCTCATCTGGTCGGTGCATGCTCTGGTGCTGCGCGGCATCCAAGTGGCGGCGCTGGTGAACATCGTCACCACCATCGCCAAGATGGTGCCCCTCATCGTCTTCTGCGTGGCCATCCTGCTCGCTTTCAACATGGAGACCTTCACCCTGGATCTCTGGGGGCAGGGGAGTCCCGAGCTCGGCTCCGTGATGGATCAAGTGAAGTCCACCATGAAGGTGACCCTCTGGGTCTTCATCGGCATCGAGGGGGCCGTGGTAGTCTCCGCCCGTGCCCGCCATCGCAAGGACGTGGGCCGCGCCACCGTGCTGGCGCTGCTGGGGGCCCTGGCGCTCTACGTCATGGTGACCCTGTTCTCCCTGGGGGTCATGAACCAGCCGCAACTGGCGGCCCTCAAGAACCCCTCCACCGCCATGATCCTGGAAGCCGTGGTCGGCCCCTGGGGCGCCTGGCTCATCAACATCGGCCTGGTGATCTCGGTGATGGGGGCCCTGCTGAGCTGGACCGTGCTGGCGGCGGAAGTGCCCTACATCGCGGGCAAGACCGGTGTCTTCCCGGCCTGGTTCGCCAAGGAGAATAAGAACGGCTCCCCCAAGGTGTCGCTCTGGTGCTCCACCTGCCTGGTGCAGATCTTCCTCATCATCATCTACTTCCAGAACAGCACCTATCTGGCGTTGGTGAACATCGCCACCTCGGCTGCCCTGGTGCCCTATGTCTTCTCCGGTGCTTACGGCCTCAAGCTGGCGTTGAAAGGGGAGACCTACGCGGGCCAGCCCCATCAGCGCAAGCGCGACCTGCTGCTGGCCCTGGTGGCCACCGTCTATGGCTGCTGGCTGGTCTATGCCGCCGGGGTGGAGTACCTCTTGCTGGTGGCGCTGCTCTACAGCCCGGGGATCTTCATCTACTGGAAGGCGCGCCAGCACCACGGCCTGCGCAGCCTCAACCGGCTGGAGCAGGGGATGACGGCAGCCCTGCTCGGTTGCGCCGTGCTGGCGTTCTACAAGGTGATGGACGGTACCATTCCCCTGCATTAATCGGCACAATAAAGGGATGGCAAGATGCCATCTCTTTTTTTATGGGCAATGGCGGTCAAGTTGACCGCTGTTTCGTTATTGAAGGAATGTTTATGCTGTTTGTGGGCTATCTGGTGTTGGGCGCCTTCGCGGGCATGCTGGCCGGGCTGTTCGGTATCGGCGGCGGCCTCATCATCGTCCCCGTGCTGGTCCTGAGTTTTCACGCACAGGGCGTGGCGCCAGAGATCATCACCCATCTGGCCCTCGGCACCTCGCTGCCCACCATGATCTTCACCGGTTTCAGCTCCCTGCGTGCGCACCAGGAGGCAGGAGCGGTGGACTGGGGGATGATTCGGCGCCTGGGCGCCGGCATGCTGGTCGGTGCCTGGCTCGGCGGCATGACCGCCAACCTGCTGAGCGCCAGCACCCTCAACATCATCATCGGCTGCTTCGCCTGGACCATGGCCCTGCAGATGGGGCTCAATCTGAGGCCAAAAGCGGAGCGACACATGCCGGGCCCCCTTGGTACCGGGATCGCGGGCACCGTCATCGGCTGGATGTCGGCCTTGTTCGGCATCGGTGGCGGCTCGCTGACCGTGCCTTACCTCACCTGGAATTCGGTGCCCATGCGCAACGCCGTGGCCGCCTCCGCCGCCTGCAGCATGCCCATCGCCCTGGCAGGCAGCCTCAGCTATCTCTATGCCGGTTGGGGAGACGCCGATCTGCCCGAGTGGAGCGTCGGATTCATCTATCTGCCGGCCCTGCTTGGCATCGTGCTCACCAGCACCCAGTTTGCCCGTCTGGGCGCCAGACTGGCACACCGAATGTCACCCCGGCGGCTCAAGCAGGCCTTTGCCCTGCTCATGTTGCTGGTGGGTGCCAAATTCATGCTCTTTAGCTGAACCCTTGGCCAGATTGTTGAAAAATAAGGCGAACGGCTCGCGATGCGGTAGAAAGCCATTGCATTGAGGGGCCAGTTTGCCTATTCTCCTCGCCGGTGGTCCTATTGGTCCTCTCGCATTGATAACCCGTCGACCTGGTCAGGACCGGAAGGTAGCAGCCAAGGCGGGGGACTCGAGTGCCGGGATGTGGCTGGTAGGGCCACCACTTGTTTCTGCAATTCAATAAGTTACAGCTAATACCCCCCTTCAGACCTCTTGGTAATCCACTTTGTGTGGATGAATCAGGAGTCTTCAAAGTGAATCTCTGGCTCAGCCCTCAAGGTATCTGGTACTACCGCAAGGTGACAGTGCTCCCCTGTGGTCGCCGCAAAGACATCAAGAAATCTCTCCGTACTCGGGACAAGCTGGTAGCTCGTGAACAGGTGGCTAAGATGCTTGCCTGTGCGCGTTCTTGGGTAAAACCTGAGTCTGTCCAACCAGAACCTCAGCCAAGCTCCCTGCCGGAGCCTCAGCGGCTACAGCAACAGACACCATCTGCGACCAAGCCAGCCCCTCAGTCTGAATCGCCCCTACTTTCCTAGACACCTCAAGAGCCTCAAACTGAGGTCAATCAGGAGGTGTTATGAGCAAGCAGCAACGTTACACGGAAGAATTCAAACTGGCCGCCGTCAAGCAGGTGACTGAGCGCCATTACCCAGTGGCAGAGGTCGCTGAGCGACTTGGTGTTTCCAGCCACAGTCTTTACGCCTGGATCAGGCGCTACAGCCAGCCCGCCGTGCAGCAACAGCATGACTCCAGCCAGCAAGCCGAAATTCGGCGCCTCAAGGCTGAACTGCGCCGCGTCACCGATGAGCGAGATATCTTAAAAAAGGCCGCCGCGTACTTTGCCAAGCTGTCAGGGTAAGGTACGCCTTCATCCGGGTGCACGCGTCCACACATCCCATCCGCCGACTGTGTCGGATGATGAATGTCCACCCGAGCGGTTATTACGCCTGGCAGCACCAGCCTTTATCTGCCCGCGCACTTGAAGACCAACGCCTCCTGGGCCAGATCAAGCAATGTTGGCTAGAAAGCGGGGGCGTCTATGGCTATCGCAAGATCCGGGATGACCTGCGAGAGATGGGCGAGACCTGTGGGAAACACCGGGTGGCGCGATTAATGCGTCATGAAGGTTTGCGTTCACAAACCGGTTATCGTCGCCGTCCCGGTCATTATGGTGGCCGGCCAACGGTGGTTGCACCGAATCATCTTGAACGCCAGTTCGATGTGACTGAGCCAAATAAGGTCTGGGTAACGGACATCACTTATATTCGAACCCATGAAGGCTGGCTCTATCTGGCCGCGGTATTGGATTTGTTTTCACGACAAGTCATTGGTTGGTCAATGGGGCCACGGATCGACCGAGAGTTGGCCATCAGCGCGTTACTGATGGCAGTGTGGCGACGGCGACCCGAGCAGGAAGTGCTGGTTCATTCTGACCAAGGGAGCCAGTTTAGCAGCTATGACTGGCAGGATTTTTTGCGGGAGCACCGGCTCAAGGCCAGCATGAGCAGACGTGGCAATTGCCATGATAACGCGGTGGCGGAGAGTTTCTTCCAACTCCTCAAACGCGAGCGGATCCGACGTAAAACCTATGCAGATCGGGAGGAGGCCCGGCAGGATGTGTTCGATTACATTGAAATGTTTTACAACCCCAAGCGTCGGCACAGTTTCAACAATGGGCTATCGCCAGTAGAGTGTGAAAAGCAATATTTCGAACGGCTCAAAAGTGTCTAGAGAAGCCGGGGCGATTCA
>NZ_JBFODR010000034.1:0-141354 GCF_040908425.1 Aeromonas sp. R2-1 | reverse complement strand
TGAATCGCCCCTACTTTCCTAGACACCTCAAGAGCCTCAAACTGAGGTCAATCAGGAGGTGTTATGAGCAAGCAGCAACGTTACACGGAAGAATTCAAACTGGCCGCCGTCAAGCAGGTGACTGAGCGCCATTACCCAGTGGCAGAGGTCGCTGAGCGACTTGGTGTTTCCAGCCACAGTCTTTACGCCTGGATCAGGCGCTACAGCCAGCCCGCCGTGCAGCAACAGCATGACTCCAGCCAGCAAGCCGAAATTCGGCGCCTCAAGGCTGAACTGCGCCGCGTCACCGATGAGCGAGATATCTTAAAAAAGGCCGCCGCGTACTTTGCCAAGCTGTCAGGGTAAGGTACGCCTTCATCCGGGTGCACGCGTCCACACATCCCATCCGCCGACTGTGTCGGATGATGAATGTCCACCCGAGCGGTTATTACGCCTGGCAGCACCAGCCTTTATCTGCCCGCGCACTTGAAGACCAACGCCTCCTGGGCCAGATCAAGCAATGTTGGCTAGAAAGCGGGGGCGTCTATGGCTATCGCAAGATCCGGGATGACCTGCGAGAGATGGGCGAGACCTGTGGGAAACACCGGGTGGCGCGATTAATGCGTCATGAAGGTTTGCGTTCACAAACCGGTTATCGTCGCCGTCCCGGTCATTATGGTGGCCGGCCAACGGTGGTTGCACCGAATCATCTTGAACGCCAGTTCGATGTGACTGAGCCAAATAAGGTCTGGGTAACGGACATCACTTATATTCGAACCCATGAAGGCTGGCTCTATCTGGCCGCGGTATTGGATTTGTTTTCACGACAAGTCATTGGTTGGTCAATGGGGCCACGGATCGACCGAGAGTTGGCCATCAGCGCGTTACTGATGGCAGTGTGGCGACGGCGACCCGAGCAGGAAGTGCTGGTTCATTCTGACCAAGGGAGCCAGTTTAGCAGCTATGACTGGCAGGATTTTTTGCGGGAGCACCGGCTCAAGGCCAGCATGAGCAGACGTGGCAATTGCCATGATAACGCGGTGGCGGAGAGTTTCTTCCAACTCCTCAAACGCGAGCGGATCCGACGTAAAACCTATGCAGATCGGGAGGAGGCCCGGCAGGATGTGTTCGATTACATTGAAATGTTTTACAACCCCAAGCGTCGGCACAGTTTCAACAATGGGCTATCGCCAGTAGAGTGTGAAAAGCAATATTTCGAACGGCTCAAAAGTGTCTAGAGAAGCCGGGGCGATTCAGCATCCAGGTGATGCGGCCAGCAAAAACCGGCGAGTGGAACGGCAATTTGCCCGGGAGCTGTGGGCCACGCCATCAGCCCAGCGCCTCCATGGGGTTGAAACAACCTCGAGGGTTCGCCCCCGAGAATCTTCCACTAGCCGTTGGCAGTGGAAGGCTGGGTCAGATGAACGACGGGATTTTCGGAGAAGAGGTAGCGGTCATCCTCCATTTCGTCATCGAAGATGGTGGCCTGGAAGAGCATCTGCTTGGTGTTCTCCAGGTGCTGCCACATGGCCAGCTTGGCCGCCTGCGGATCCTTGCGCATCAAGGCCTTGAGGATCTGGTCGTGATCGTCGCACCAGCTGGGGATGGCCTTGTCGTCGATATGCTCGTGGAGCTTGCGCCAGTAGGAGTTGCGCTCGCAATGCAGCCAGGGAGCCAGGGCTTCGGGGTTGGCGAGATCATCGTCAAGCGCGGCTCTGAGGTTGCCTGGTGGTCACGGCAGCGCAGCGGATCGAAATCGCCGCCCTGCGGTTGTCCGCCGAACAGGTGATCGACACCACGGCAGCGGGCGACTCCTTCAGCGCCGCTTATCTCGCCGCACGCCTGCAAGGGGCCGACGTCACCGACGCCGCCGCAGAGGCCATCCGCCAGATGCGCGCGGCCTACCCGGATCTGCTGATCGGGGCCGGCACCGTGCTCAACCGCGAACAGGTGGACGCGGCCGTTGCGGCGGGCGCCGACTTCATCGTCAGCCCCGGCTTCAACCCGACCACGGTGCAGTACTGCCTGGACAAGGACGTCACCATCATCCCCGGGGTCAACAACCCCAGCCTGGTGGAGCAGGCCATGGAGATGGGGCTGCGCCACCTCAAGTTCTTCCCGGCCGAGCAGTCTGGCGGCACCGTCATGCTCAAGGCCCTAGGCGCCGTCTATCCGGTGCGCTTCATGCCCACCGGCGGCGTGACGCCGGCCAATCTGAAGGAGTATCTGGGGCTGAATGCCGTGATCGCCTGCGGCGGCACTTGGATGGTGCCGGCCAAGCTCATCGACGAGGGCAGGTGGGAAGAGCTGGCCGCCCTGGTAAGAGAGGCCGTGGCGGCCTTGTGATCATCAGCTGACTAGGGGAGGGTCTACCCTCCCCCGGATGTGTTGAAGAGCCACTTCCCGCGAAGTGGCTTTTTTATGCCCTGCCAGGGCTGGAGATCAATGTGCGGTGCGGTTGCCGCAGTCTGCCAGCGGCTTATTCCCCTGCGGCATCGGGCGTTAACACCAGCCTGCGCCAGGGGCCCGTGATGTCGCAATGACCCGTCTCTTCGGTGTTCTCCCAGCCCAGGCGATGATAGAAAGCCATCGCCGTGGTGTTGCGCATGGCCACCTTGAGGGAGGCCGGGGAGGGGTACCCGGCCAAACCGGCGGCAAGCAAGGCCCGCCCCATGCCCTGCCCGTGCCAGTCCGCCACCACGTAGAGATGATGCACGAAGCTCTCGGCCCCCCAGATGGAGACGAATCCGCACGGGCTGCCCCCTTTCTCCGCCACCCAGATCTCCTCGCCCCGGGTCTGATCGGCAAAATCCTCGAGCCGGAACAGGGCGGGATCAACCCAATGGAAGGCCTGGCGCCTTCCCTTGAGGAAGAGCTGCGCCAGCATGGGCTCATCAGCTTCCGTCATCATTCTGATCATGACACCATCCTTGCGTTGCGTGCTTGTCGCTTCCCACTCTCGATGGATCCCGCCGTGCTGTCAAATCGGCAATGTGGACCCTCTTGAATACGTAACCCTGTGACACAGGGCTGCCTATTTTATCGCCTCAGGGGCTATACTGCCGAGGTCCCGTCCATGACTGGTTTGAGGTTCACTGATTTATGGATAACAAGCAAATTGAAGGCAGTATTCTGGTACCCGCCCACATTGACGATGTCTGGCGGGCCTGGACCACAGAGAGCGGGCTGCGCAGTTTTCTGGCGCCGGAGTGCCTCATGGTCCCGGAACCCAACGGACCGTTCGAGATTTATTTCAGACCCGATGCTCCCCTCGGCGAGCGTGGCAGCGAAGGGTGCCGGGTGATGGCGGTCATGCCCCATGATCTGCTCAGCTTCAGCTGGAATTTCCCTCCCCAGTTTCCCCACATTCGTCAGCAGAAGACCCAGGTCAGCCTGCGCTTCGTGCCGGAGGGCCAGGGCACCCGGCTCCACTTCCTGCAAACCGGCTGGGCGCAGGATCCAGACTGGGACCAGGGTTATGCCTACTTCCGGGAGGAGTGGCTGGAACTGAGTCTGCCGAGGCTTCAGTACCGTTTCACCCACGGCCCCATCGACTGGAACAACCCGCCGGGCAAGCAGCAGCTGAAATCACTGGCCCAGTGACGTCCATTCAAGCGATGGGCATGGCATGAAAAAGGACCCGCTAAGGGTCCTTTTTCATGGATGGGCAGGCGGTCACTCCACCGGCTCTTCATCGAACAGGGGGTGATAGAGCACCTCGCCCCTTACCCCGTCGAGCCCGCCGGGTTGCAACTCCATCGCCATGAAACACTCCGTCGGCACCTCGTAGATGCAGTGCAGGCCGAAGTCGCTGGCAGGCCGAAAGCCGAAACGGGCGTAGTAGGCGGGATCCCCGAGCACCACCACCGCCTTCCAGTCCATCTCCAGTGCCGTGTCCAGCCCTTCCCGCACCAGATCCGAGCCAATGCCCTGCCCCTGCCAGTCGGGATGCACGGCCACGGGTGCCAGTCCCAGCCAGGGCCCTTCCTGTCCCTCAATGGTGATCGGGCTCAGCATCAGGTGCCCCATGAACTCGTACTCTTCCTCCTCGACCATGGTGACCACGGCGGCCCCACATTCTCGCAGGCGGTTGACCAGTTCGGCCTCGTCGGGACGACCAAAGGCGGCACTCACCAGCTCATAGACTGGCAGCATGTCGCCGGGACGCTCGGTTCTCAACATACAGCGTTACTCCTCGTACAGCAGGGCGGCCATTATTCCACAGAAGTGGTGCGCCACTTCACTGCCTTTGTCTGAAAATGGGAGGACGGACTCAGGAAAACGCCTGACAGACCCCGCACCAGGCTTCGCGATGAGCGAGCTTGCGCAAGCCATCAGCGTCCGTCGTCAGGCTGTCGCAATCGCCGCAGATAGGCGAGGCCCAGATCCCCGCACTCCTTGAGCAGGGCGCCACCACCATGGGCCTGCACCCCGGGCGCCTCTGGCGCCAGCATGACCAGGGGATAGCGCCGCACCGTCAGCCCGCTGAGTGTCTGCTCGCCCTCTGTCGCCTCCCCCGCCATGAAGAGCGCCACCCCCTCACCGTGCAGTATGGCCACGACCACCTCCTCGTCATCCAGCCAGGGGGCCAGCGCCTCTTTGCGTGCATCCGTCAGGCGCGCCGGGCGATCCAGCCGCCAGTGATCGAGCTCGAGGGCGCCATCGGCCGGATCTGGCCGACGCCCGTCATGGTGCATGCCAGTCTTTTCCATCACCCGGCCTGAGGCGAGGTTGCCCGGCATGTGGCGGGCGGTGAGGGCAGGCAGGTGCCACTGTTCGAAGGCAAACGCCCTGACCAGGTTCGCGGCCCGGGTGGCCAGCCCCCTGTTCTGCCAGGGCACGCCGACCCACCATGCCAGCTCCCCGTGCCAGTGCAGGGAGAGGGTACCGACCAGGGGAGCGGGCTCGTCTTCACGCCCCTGGGGCAGAGTCAGGGCCCAGGTGCATCCCAGCCCGAGAGCAGCCTTGCGCCCGCTCAGGGCAAGCCAGTCCCGCGCCGCCTCCGGCGAATAGGGGTGGGGGATGTTGAGGGTATAGCGGGCGAGCGCCGCATCCGAACAATAACGCAGGATGGCGCTCTCATCGCCGGGCAGCAGGGGGCGCAGCACCAGCGCGTCCTGCCCGCCAGGCTCGCGCAGCACCGGGGTCATCAGGCGGCGGGCAAGCAGGTGTTGCAGGGCAACACCGAGGTCGTCATCGGCACCGAGGCGATGATCCGCCCCCGCGGGCCCCAGGGTGAGCAGGCCGCTCTCTCTGGCCAGGGTCAGCAGGGAGCCGGAGGCAGCGATCAGGATCTGCCGGTCCGGCTGTGTCGCCATCAGCGGGGAGGCGGCCTCCCCCAGCCAGGCGGCAAGCAGGTCGCGGGCACGGAGAATGCCATCTGGCGGGCTGACCGACCAGGGTGCCGTCTCCCTCGCCTCCCCTTTGCCAAGCAGCAGCCACCAGCGGTTTCCCCGGTGCTGCCAGGCCTGCAACGCCGCTTGCCAGGAGGGGCGCCAGAGCGCCCCCTCGATCAACAGATCCATTCCTTCCCCCACATCCGTCCCCCGGATCAGGCACCGGGTGCCCGGGCGGCACCACACTCCTGTCTGAGGCAGCATAAGCAGCTACCAATGAGTTGTTAAACCATATGTTTACCATGGTTAAACGGCATACCCCATGAAAAAATGCCATATGGCTGACTTGATGGCGGTCACATTCCTTCCCCTCCTCGCTTCCTATCATGCCCCCATCATGGCGCGACCAAAGACGCCCATGAAGGACAACGGATAACAAGAGAACACACTATGCAGCCAACCAGCCCACTCAAAACGGTAGTAGTCAGTACCCTGGCGACCGCCCTGCTGATCTTCGTGGCCCAATCCCTCATCGGGAAGCAGGAGATCAGACTCGGCATCGCCATCATCCCCATCCTGCCCATGCTCTTTGCCGTCATCATCGGCATGATCGTCTCCGCCAAGCCCGTCAAGGATCGCATCCCCGGCTGGAAGAGGCTCTTCACCGAGCGAGAAGAGGGCTTCTGCGGCAAGATGGTGGGTTTCAGCCTGCTGATCCTCGGGACCCAGTATGCGGGGATGATCATCCCCAACCTCAAGATGATCCTGAGCGTCGGCGTACCGCTCTTCCTGCAAGAGATAGGCAACCTCCTGCCCATCCTCATCGCCATTCCACTGGCGGTGAAATTCGGCTTTGGCCGCCGTGCCATCGGGGCCTGCTCCTCCATCAGCCGTGAACCCTCGGTCGCGGTGATCCAGGGCAAGTTCGGCACCGGCTCCCAGGAGTACATCGGCGTGCTCGCCATCTACCTGTGCGGCTCCGTCATCGGCACCCTCTGGTTCAGCGTGCTCGGCAGCATCGCCCCCCTCACCGGACTGCATCCCCTGGCCCTGGCCGCCGGTTCCGGCGTGGGATCCGGCTCCATGCTGAGCGCCGCCTCCGGAGCCCTCATCAACGGCCTCGATGAGGCGATGGCCCAGCAGGTGCTCAGCATCGCCGCCGCCTCAAACCTGCTCTCGTCGGCCCTGGGGGCGCTCTCCCTCACCTATCTGGGTCTGCCGCTCGCTGAAAAAATCTATGCCTTGACCGCCAAAGGAGAGAAAGCATGAAAAGCATCGTGATGGATATGCGCTTCGTCTTCCTGGCGATCCTGCTGGCCATGTTCACCCAGACCCTGACCTCGGGCCTGCCGCTGTGGCAGATGGGGGACAGCTTCATCGCCATGTCCTTGGTGGTGTTCGCCTCCCTGGTGACCAAGCGCTATCTGCCCTCCTCCCTGCCGGCCTTTGCCTATGCCACCATCATCGGCATTCTCATCTGCCTGCCCGAGACCCCGGTGCGCGGCCTCTTCATCGATGCCGTGGCCAAGATCTCCTTCCTCTCCTGCTGCGTGCCGCTCCTGGCCTTCGCCGGCCTCTCGGTGGGCGGTCAGCTGGAGGAGCTCAAGAAGATGTCGTGGAAGGTGATCCTCATCTTCATGATCGTCTCCACCTGCTGCTTCTTTGGCGCCTCCCTGGTTGCCCAGCTCGGTTTCTCCATTCAAGGGATCATCTGATGAACCACTACCATATCGAACCTGACCTGTTGGCCCTGCGCGACTTCAGCTACGAAGTGCGCCACCACCTGCACCGCATCCCGGAATACTCGGGGGCCGAGTTCAAGACCTCTGCCTACTGCCGTGGGTTGATGGAAGAGTTCGGCTACAGGATCACCTTGTATCCCGGTTTCACCGGTTTTCACGGGGATCTGGCGGTCGACCCCACCCTGCCCACCATTGCCTTTCGTGCCGACATGGATGGCCTGGAGATGCACGACATGAGCGAGGTGGCGTTCAAATCCACCCATGAGGGGATGGCCCACAACTGCGGCCACGACTCCCACATGGCGATCGCTCTGACCGCCGCCAGGTTTCTGGCCGCCAACCGCGAGCGCCTGCGCTACAACGTCCGCTTCATCTTCCAGATGGCGGAAGAGGACATGCGCGTCCCCGGTGCCGAAAAGATGGTGGAGCTTGGCTGCATGAAGGGGGTGGACGAGGTCTATGCCCTGCACAACGACGGCGCCATGGAGACGGGCACCATCAAGTTCAACCAGGGGGTCATGTCCTCCTGGGGGTCTGCCTGGACGCTCGATGTGCACGGCATCTCCGCCCACGGCTCCACCCCCCACAAGGGGCTGGATGCCATCCGGGAGGCGGTGCGGATCATCGAGGACATGGACTACATCGTCGCCAAGCGCACCAGTCCGTTCAGCCCGGCGGTCTTTGGTTGCGGCATGATCAACGGCGGCACCATTCCCAACGCCATCGCCGATCATGTGCAGGCCCGTGGCACCATCCGCGCCATGGATGCCGAAACCGACCAGATCCTGAAAAACAGCTTCAGGGACATCATCGCCCAGAGCGAGCTGCGCGGCTTCAAGACCACCATGGTCTATGCCGGCTACCCGGCAGTGGAGAACCACCCCAAGGCCTGCGAGCGCCTGCAACAAGCCGCCTCGGAGGTGCTGTCCAGCGACGGGATCAACGCAAAGGGCCAGCCCATGACCGGCAGCGAGGACTTCAGCTACATGATCAACGCCACGCCAAGCCGCATGGGGGCCATGTTCTTCCTCGGCAGCGGCAATCAGGCCAAGGGGATCTGCAACTACCTGCACGCGAACCCCTATTACCTGGACGACGACTGCCTGCTGGTGGGAGCCCAGATCTTCGTCAATCTGGCGACCCGTACCCCCTAAGCAGCAAGGGGGCTGCCGCACCCCGAGGCCCTGCTGGATGATGGCGATCTGCTGCTCGGCACCCGGAGCGCCGTCAATCTGGTGGCCACGACAGCCGGGAGAGAGGGATCACCGGGAAAAGGCAGCACAGGACACCACTTACCACAAAAAAGAGAGGCCACTGGCCTCTCTTTTTTGGATCTATGCAGCACATCTGACTCCCCCTGACGGCTTTCAGAGCCAGGGCAGGGTCGCAGACGGAGCGGGCGTTCCCTGGTTGAGCAGCGCCAGCTGCACCGTCTCCCGGTTCACATGGGGGGCATAGAGGTGGATGAAGTCGTACATGTAGTCCCGCAGGTGGGCGTGCCTGCGCAGGCACACATGGGCCACGCTCGAGGCGATCAGATGATCGATGTTGAGGCAGACCAGGCTCTCCCTGTCCCCTTCGTCGAACGCCGAGGTGGCGATCACCCCGACTCCCATCCCCAGGCGCACATAGTGCTTGATGATGTCGCTGTCGGTGGCCGTCAGCACGATGCGGGGGCTGAGGCCATGGCGACCGAACGCCTTGTCCATCTTGGAGCGGCCGGTGAAACCGAACACATAGGTGATGAGGGGATACCGGGCCAGATCCGCCATGGCCAGCGGCTGGCAGTCCAGCAGCGGATGGCCGTGGGGCACCACCACGCTGCGCCCCCAGCGATAGCAGGGCACGGTCGCCAGCTCGTCGAACAGGTGCATGGACTCGGTGGCGATGGCCATCTCCACATCCCCGTTTTGCACCATCTGCGCCAGTTGGGCAGGGGCTCCCTGATGCAGCTGGATGCTCACCTCGGGGTAGCGGCGGGAGAATTCGGTAATGACCGCCGGCAGCTTGTAGCGGGCCATGGTGTGGGTGGTGACGATGCGCAGCACCCCGCTGGTGGCCAGCTGATCCCCGAGGGAAAGCTGGCCAATCTGCTCCACCTGGGCCACCACTCCCCTGGCCAGCTCCATCACCTGCTCCCCCATGGGGGTCAGGCCCGACAGGTTCTTGCCCTTGCGGGTAAACAGCGCCAGCCCCAGCTCCTCTTCCAGCATCTTCATCTGCTTGCTGAGGGTCGGCTGGGAGGTATAGAGCTTCTCCGCCGTCGCCGAGATGTTGAAGTTGTTCTTCACTATCTCGGTGAAGTTCTTGAGCCGGGCGATGTTCATCAGGGTGCCAGGCGCTCGATGTGCCAGCCGTCCCCCTCGCGGGTGTAATAGAAGCGATCGTGCAGACGGTGCTCCCCGCCCTGCCAGAACTCGACGGTGTCGATGCGCACCCGGAAACCACCCCAAAAGCTCGGCAGCGGCACCTCGCCATTGGCAAACTTCTGTTTGAGTTCGAGGAACTTGGCCTCCAGCACGCCACGGGCCGAGATGCGGGTCGACTGTTTGGAGACCCAGGCGGCGATCTGGCTGTCCTTGGGACGGCTGTGGAAATACTTCATCACCTCGAAGGTGCTCATCTTCTCCACCCGACCGGTCACGTGTACCTGTCTGTCCAGGGTGTGCCAGGGGAAGAGCAGGCTGATACGGGGGTTGCCCTCCAGCTGATGCGCCTTGCGGCTGCCCATGTTGGTGTAGAACACCATGCCTTCGGCATCGTAGTGCTTGAGCAGCACGGTGCGCTGCCAGGGCTGGCCATCGGCATCCACGGTGCCCACCACCATGGCGGTGGGATCGGTCAGTTTGGCCTCGCACGCCTGGGCCAGCCACTTCTCGAACAGGGTGAGGGGCTCGGCCGGCAGATCGGCCCGGTGCAGTCCACCCCTGGTGTATTCGCGACGCAGATCAGCCACATCCATCATCTTGATTTTCCTTCTCTCTTTCTCTGCCGCCCGTGCGGCGATGGGTGCAGGCATTGTGCGACGAGCGCGCCATGGGTACAAGCCTCGGGGCGGCCAAATGGAGGAGCAAAAAGAGAGGGAGGCTCATGCCTCCCTCTTTATGCCGATGACCGTCAGCCTACTGCTTGCCGTCAACCGGCGGGCAATGGGCCAGCATGCGCCGGTTGTAGTCCGCCGCATAGGCGCTCAGCCTGGCGTGGGCCTCCTTCTGATCCGGCTTGATGACATCCCCGAATCCGTCGAGATAGCGCACGCCGCAGCGCGCCTTGGCCGCCGCCTGCTGATCCGCCGCGATCCCGGGCGCCACCTCGCCGCGCCCGGCCCGCACGATCAGCCGGTAATCCTGCCTGGCGAGGCTGGCGCTGACCGCCTGATCCAGGGTGTCTGCATCGGCCTGACAACCGCCGAGCAGGGTGAGCAGTAGCACCCCGGCCAGTCTCATGCCCGCCTCCGCTGCCAGCCCAGCAACGCCAGAGCCAGGGTCCAGAAGCCGAGGGCACCGCCGCCACCGCTTCCCCCCTCTTCACCGCGCTGGGTGACCGAGAGCTTGAGGGGACTGATGGCGAAGAAGATGTTGTCGCTGCACGCCACCTTCAAGCGGGCAGTGCCGTCCTGGCCCGCCGGGATGGTGACGCTCGCCGAGCCCGAGTTGGGTTTGCCGCTGGCAAGGGGAGTCCAGTTTGCCCCCTCGTCCCGGGTCATGAAGAGATCCACCTTGCTGCAGTTGATGGGGGCGGCATTGGTGCCGGCCACTTCCCAACTGATGGTCTGCGTCTTGCCCGCCCCCAGGGGGGTCACCACCGGGCTGGTCAGGGCAAAGGCCTTGCCGGTGTTGACCACCTGGATCTTCATGTCATCGCTGGCGACACCGCCCTTGCCGTCCCGCGCCGTGAGGCGGAAGTTCAGGTCCCGGTTGGTGGCAGGCCAGGCCTCCCCTATCGCCAGGGTGTTGGTGAGCAGGGAGGTGAGACTCGGCAGGGTGCGCTCCGGCACGCTGGTGGGCGCCACGAAACGGAACAGCGGGCGGCTGCCGTCGTCCACCATGGTGGCCGGGCTGCTCGACTCCGTCCCCAGATCGATCTGCTCCCAGGTGTAATTCAGCGGATCGCCGTCAAGATCGGCCCCCGCCCCCTTGAGCACGAAGGGGGTGTTGGCAGGGATGACGTAGTCATTGCCTGCCGCCACCTGGGGCGCATTGTTGACCAGCGCCAACGGGGTGCCGCAATTTGGCACAGTGGCCATGTGGGCCCGCATCTGCTCGATGGACTTGCTGTGGAAATAGGGCTCGCTGTGGGGCTGCAGATCTTCGTCTCCGCAGATCCCCGCATAGGCCATGATGGAGCTGCCGCTGCCCGGCTCCCAGGCCTGGCTTGGTTCCCGATTGCCGCCGCCACAGCTGCCTGTGGTGCCGTTGAAGGTGTGGTCTGCCCCGAACTGGTGACCAATCTCGTGGGCCACGTAGTCGATGAAGAAGGCATCCCCCACCGGCTCGGAGGAGCCCGTCATCCCCGCCGATTTGTCAGGGGTGCAGAGTACGCCCAGTCCCGCCAGGCCGCCGCCACCGGTGTTGACCACATGGCCGATGTCGAAGGCCCCCAGACCCTTGGTCAGGGCATCGGCCTGCACCTGCATGTTGGCATCGATATCGCCGTCATCATTGTTGAAGGGATCGTTCGCCACGTCGGTGAAGATGATGGTGTCGTTGCCGCTGGCCAGCTGGAATTCGGCCGCCACGTCACGCTGGTAGACCTCGTTGACCCGGTTGAGCAGGGTGGTGATGGCGCCAAGACCCGCCTCCACGGTACCGCCGTGATACTGGGTGTACTCCCCCGCCGCCGAGATGGCGATGACATAGCGCTTGCGCTCGTTGCCATCCACCAGCACCTGGCGGGCCAGCTTCTTGGCCTCGCCCCCGATCACCTTGTCCGCCTCTTCTTCCAGCCGGCTGTGGGCATCCTGCTGGTAATAGACGGCATAGCCTTCCCCATTGCGAAGGGGATCGACGAACACCATCTTCCCTTCATGGCTGAACATGGCGTGGAATCCCTGGGGACCGAGATCGAAGCGCCCGGTCTCGCCCGGCGCCGCTTCGTTGTACCCCTTGAAGGCCAGGATATCGGGATATTTGGCGGCCAGATCCGCTGGCAGCAGATCATAGGGTTGCAGACTGAAGGTCACCTCCTTGCCATCCGGCAGAGGCAGGGTCAGGCGGCGCTCGCCCCCCTTCAGGGCAGCCAGGTAATCGGTGGAGACGGTGACGATGCGATACTGGCTGGCCCTCACCTCGTACCCATCGGCGGCGGTGGCCCGCGCCGTGACCGTATGCCACTCGCCGGCCATCAGGTTGCCGGACGTCATCAGACCCGCCACCAGCACCGCCAGCGGAGAATATTTCATCAACTGCATCTTTTTAATTCCTTTTTAAACGGATTCACCTGAACTGCCACGGCATCATTTGCCCGCTGGTCCGATTAGTCCAGCAACATCCTCTGTACATTCCCCGAATGGGGAAGGTTGCACCAATGCAGACTAGCCCCTATCATGGCGCGGATTTGTCCGTTCCAGAACCCCTCTTCGACGGGGCCGGTTCACTCTTTCTTTGGCCAAGGTTAATCTCATGCTCAAGTCCCCACTGTTGCCCCGTTTCGGGGATCTGGTCGTTGCCATCGTTGACGATGTGCTGGGTCAGGGTCTTACCCTCGACCGCGCCTATGCACGTCACTTCTCCGGCATCGAACTCAAACCGCAAGAACAGGCAAGGATTGCCCTGGTCACCGGCGATCTGCTGCGCCGCCTCAGCCTCTACTGCTTCCTCACCGGCATCCAGGTCCGTCAGGCGGAGAAGAATGTCTGGCCGCTGCTGCACAGCTGGCACGCCTTCCACAAGATAGATCAGCCCAACCACCCGACCCTGGATCGCTTCAACGAGGAGGCGTTCCGCCGCCGCCTGACCGAGGCCAAGAAGAACCCCGTGCTGATGGACGGCTGCCCTGCCTGGCTGGAAAAACTCGGCAGCGAGCAACTGGGCGACGCCTGGCCGGCCGAGCGTGCCGCCCTGGCCTGGATGCCCAAGCGTTACCTGCGGGTCAACACCCTCAAGTGCACCCGGGACGAGCTGCAAGCCATGCTGGCCAAAGAGCATGTCACCACAGTGCCCGTCGACGGAGTGGAGACCGCCCTGCAAGTGACCTCGGACGCCGCCCTGTTCCGTACCCAGGCCTTTGCCGACGGCTGCTTCGAGCAGCAGGATGCCGGCTCCCAGCTGGTGGCCGCGGCCCTCGACGTCAAGCCCGGCATGCGGGTCATCGACGCCTGTGCCGGTGCCGGCGGCAAGACCCTGCACCTGGCCGCCATGATGCAGGGCAAGGGCCGTCTGCTGGCCATGGACGTGGAAGAGTGGAAACTGGAGAACCTCAAGCAGCGCGCCCGCCGCGCCGGTGCCCACAACGTGGAGACCCGGGTCATCACCAGCAGCAAGACCGTCAAGCGCCTTAAAGAAAGCGCCGATCGCGTGCTGCTGGACGTCCCCTGCTCCGGCCTTGGCGTGCTCAAGCGCAACCCGGATGCCAAGTGGCGCGACACCGCCGAGCGCCTGCCGGTGCTGGTCGCCCTGCAAGAGGAGATCCTGCAGCGCTACAGCCAGATGGTGAAGGTGGGCGGCCTGCTGGTCTACGCCACCTGCTCCATCCTGCCCGAGGAGAACCGCCAGCAGGTGGACAAGTTCCTCGCCGCCAACGAGCACTTCCGCCTGATCGGCGATCACAACGTCAGCCCGGCCGAGACCGGCTTCGACGGCTTCTACATGGCGCGCCTCGAACGCATCGCCTGATGTCTGTCGTGGGCACAAAGAAAAGGGGAGCCAGTGGCTCCCCTTTTTGCATGGTATGGATGCGGCCTTATTCGGCGGCAGCGTCATCCTGCTTGTGCTTGGCGGCAGTTTCCTTGATCAGGGTCTGCAGCTCGCCGGCCTGGAACATCTCGATCATGATGTCGCAACCACCGACCAGCTCGCCCTCGACCCACAGTTGCGGGAAGGTGGGCCAGTTGGCGAATTTCGGCAGCTCGGCGCGGATGTCCGGGTTCTGCAGGATGTCGACATAGGCGAAAGGCTCGCCGCAGGACATCAGGGCCTGGGAGGCCTGGGCAGAGAAACCGCAGCTGGGCAGCTTGGGGGATCCCTTCATGTAGAGGATGATGGGATTCTCAGCCAACTGCTGTTTGATCTTTTCAATAGTTTCCATAAATGCCTCACTGGAGCGATTTCGGCGGCCATTCTACTGCAATCCGGGCAGACCACAAACTGGCAAACCGTTGCGAATGAAAGAAGTCATGCATCAATACGCCGCAGCTTGATCCGGATCATGGCAAGAATCAAGGGTTGTTCGCCCATCTTTGATACTGCTACAATCGACGGGCTTTGGGCCGTCTGGCCCCCTCATTTCAAGAACAATTCTTTTCAAGATAGAAAAGAGTACGCAATGTCTTGCAACCGTCGCCTTCGCACGGACCAGCCAATGGAGAGTAGAAAATGGCTTTCGAACTTCCCGCTCTGCCCTATGCAATCAATGCTCTGGAACCGCACATCTCCCAGGAAACTCTGGAATACCACCATGGCAAGCACCACAACACCTACGTGGTCAACCTGAACAACCTGGTGCCGGGTACCGAGTTTGAAGGCAAGTCTCTGGAAGAGATCATCAAGACCTCCACTGGTGGCGTCTTCAACAACGCTGCCCAGATCTGGAACCACACCTTCTACTGGCACTGCCTCTCCCCGAACGGCGGTGGCGAGCCCACTGGCGCCCTGGCCGATGCCATCACCAAGGCCTTCGGCTCCTTCGCCGAGTTCAAAGATGCGTTCACCAAGTCTGCCATCGGCAACTTCGGCTCCAGCTGGACCTGGTTGGTGAAAAAGGCTGACGGCTCCCTGGCCATCGTCAACACCTCCAACGCCGGTTGCCCGCTGACCGAAGCCGGTACCACCCCGCTGCTGACCGTCGACCTGTGGGAACACGCCTACTACATCGATTTCCGCAACCTGCGTCCGAAGTACATGGAAACCTTCTGGGCCCTGGTCAACTGGGAATTCGTGGCCAAGAACCTGGCTGCCTGATAAGCCTTTCTTGCCAAAACGCCCCGCACTTGCGGGGCGTTTTTTTATACCTGCCATCGACAACAAAGGCGCCCGCAGGCGCCTTGTGGAAGATGACCGTGCTTACTGGTCTATCTCGTCCATGTAATCGTCGAGGTTGCCATCATCCGCCGCCTCTGGCTTCTGCTCCTGGAGCTCGGGTTTGCGGCCCGTCACCTTGCCATCGTTGTACTGCAAGTAGAAGTCCTTGGTCAGGGCGTAAGGATCCAGCGCGTTGTCGATGATGCGCTCCTGATCGATCAGCTTGGAGCGGGTACCGAGGCCATCCAGCGCCCAGTGCACCACCTTCAGCGGGAAGGTCAGCAGGGCATAGGGGAAGTAGATGGTATCGATGGTATCCCCAACCAGTTGCCGGGTGGTGGTGGGACCGTAGACCGGCACCATCAGATAGGCGCCATCCCCGATGTCGGCCTTGCCGAGCACGGTGTCCATCTCCAGCGTGTTGCGAGCCAGTCCCGCATGCTTGGCCACGTCGAACAGACCGAGCAGGCCCACAGTGGTGTTGAGGGTGAAGCGGCCCAGGTTGGTACCGGCCCCTTTCAGATCACCCACCAGCAGGTGGTTTACCATGCTGCTCGGCTCGTCGAAGTTGTCCACGAAATTCTCGATGCTGTCCCTCACTCCTTGCGGGACATAGCGGGCATAGCCGTGTACCACGGGGCGCGCCACATAGGGCTCCAGCACGTCATAGTTGACGGCCCACATGGCACGGTTGGGCCCCTGGAAGGGGTCGCGAGGATCGCTGGCCGTACTGGATGCCCCGGGGCGGCTCGGAGTCTCGCCGAGATCCAGGCTCTCCGGGCCCGGCTTGGGAGGGCCACCCGCACAGCCCGCGAGCAGCAATGCCACCGCCAATGCTCCTGAACGCAGATACATATGAAAGTCCTAAGATTTTTTTGGGTATTGATATGAATTATACAGGGGGCCCACCCCAAGGGGTGGGCCAAAAGCGTATTAGAGGGCGTGATCGATGCGGATGTCAATCGGCGCTGTGGGGATGGTGCTGGTCGGCACGGTGACCGAAACCCCTTCAAAGGCGCCTTCCTTGTTCATGACGTTGCCGCCCCGGGAGAGGCGCGCCTTGAACTGCAGCTCGGCATGGGCCGCCAGCTTGCTCCCCTCCATCATGGCATCCCCGTCCCCCAGGGAGAGGGTGAGCGGGAGATGCGGGCCAGCAATGCGCTTGACCGCGATGGGCATGGGCGGACCGTTGGGGATCACCGCAAAGACGAACAGATGGGCATCTTCCGGCATCTTGATACCCGGCGCCAGGGTGATGTGCAGGGGGAACTCCCCCTCTTTCACCGCCAGCACCTCGGCTTGTGCCTGGCCTTCGGCAGACGGGGTAGTCACGGCGATGCCACGCTGGCCAAGCTGCTGCCTGGCGTACTCCATGGAGCGCTCCACCATGGTGTAGCGGGCCGAGCCCGGCTCCAGCAGCGGCAACATCCCCTGCCAGCGGTCGAGGGCGGTCTGGAAATCCTCTTTTTGCAGGGCCATGAAGGCGTGGACGGAGCGAGCCTCGATGTTGGCCGGGTCCTCGGCAATGACCGCCTGCAACAGCTGATCCGCACGGGCTTCCTCCCCCGTCATCATCAGGGCCTGGGCATAGGGCACCGCCACCATGGCCTTCTGGGGCGCGAGGGCGTAGGCACGCTCCAGCGCCTCGCGGGCCATCTCGGGATCATTGCCATCCAGGGTCAGGCGCCCCAGCAGCAGCCAGCCGCGATAGTCGTTCGGTTCTTCTTTCAGCCGGGTTCGCAGGGCCAGGGTGAAGTCCAGCAGATCCTGCTCGGTCACCCGGGTGTCGCGCTCCACCAGGATACGGTTGCTGAGCTCCCCCAACCGGCTGCTGGCATCCTGCCAGCGGCTCACTTCCTGCCAGGCGCCGAGCTTGGCGTAGAGGCCGATGCTCACCACCGCCAGCACCAGCACACCGGGGATCCAGATCAGGCTCTTGCCGCCACGGGCGGTCTGCTCCACGTCGGGAATGTCGTCCAGGAGGCTGCGCTGCAGCTCTACCAGGGATTCCGGCTCCTCCGCCAGTATCCCCTGCTCCCGCTCCTCCCCTATCTCCAGCAGGCGCTGGCGATAGAGCTGCTTGTTGAGGGCCGAGCGACTGATGCTCTGCCTGCCCTCGCCGCGCCACAGCGGCACGATCAGCGCCAGGCTCGCCAGCACCAGCAGGGCCGCACCCAGTATCCAGAATGGGGTCATGGTTTCTCTTCCTCTTTGAGCAGGGCGGACAGCCTGGCCTGCTCTTCTGCACTCAGGGTGCCTTCAGGCTGTTGCAAGGGAGCAGGGGCATGGCGGCGGCTTCGCACCACCACGGTGACGACACCAATCACGATGACCAGCAAGGGGCCAAGCCAGAGGATCAGGGTCGAGGCCATCAGGGGGGGATCATAGAGAATGAAGTTGCCGTAGCGGGCCACCATGTAGTCCACCACTTCCTGCTTCTCCTTGCCCTCGCGCACCATCTGGTAGGTCTTGTCCCGCAGATCCTTGGCAAGCCCGGCGTTGGAATCCGCGATGTCCTGGTTCTGGCACTTGGGGCAGCGCAGCTCCTTAGTCAGCTCGCGAAAGGTCTGCTCCTGAGCGTCGCTCTCGAAGGTGTAGACATCGATGGCGGCGCGGGCCTGTCCGGCGCAGACGAGACCGGCCAGCAGCAACAGGGATGCAATCTGTGTTTTCATCGGGGAGGCCTCACTTCATGGCATCGAAGATGGGTTTGAGGGTCGACGCCCAGACGTCTGGGTTGATGTCCCCCACGTGGCGATAGCGGATGATGCCCTGGCTGTCGATGAAGAAGGTCTCGGGCGCGCCATAGACACCGAGATCCAGTCCCAGCATGCCGTCCGGATCGTAGAGGTTGACCTGGTAGGGATTGCCAAGCTCCGCCAGCCACTTGATGGCCTTGTCACGCTCATCCTTGTAGTTCATGCCGACGATGTAGATCCCCTGCCCCGCCAGCTCCTTGAGGTAGGTGTGTTCTCCGTAACAGGTCGGGCACCAGGTGGCCCAGACGTTGAGCAGCATGGGGCGCCCCTTGAGGATGCTCCTGTCGTGCTGCTTGCCCAGGTCATAGATGTCCTGCAGGGTGAACACGGGCACCTCCTTGTCCACCATCACGGATTCGAGCTTGGTGGGATCGGAGTAGAGCCCCTTGAACAGAAACACGGCCCCCATCAGGAAGATGATGAAGGGCAGCAGATAGAGCCAGGTCTTCTTGCTCATGCCTTGGCCTCCTCGTCACGACGTCCGAAGCGGTAGCGCTTGTCCAGCATGGCCAGCACGCCACCGAGGGCCATGAAGACGCCGCCGAACCAGATCCAGCGCACGAAGGGCTTGTAGTAGATCCGCACCGCCCAGGCGCCGTTGTCGAGCTGCTCGCCGAGCGCCGCATAGAGATCCCGGGTAACACCCGCATCGATGGCCGCCTCGGTCATCGGCATGCGGCTCACGGTGTACATCCGCTTCTCGGGTTTGAGCAGGGCAACCTGCTTGCCATCCCGGTGCACTTCCAGCACGCCCTTGAAACCGTCGTAGTTGGGGCCGTTCTTCTCCTTGATGCCGGTGAAGACGAACTCGTAATCGGCGAACTGGACGCGATCGCCGGCCTGCATCCGCAGGTCCTTCTCGATGCTGTAGTTCTGGGTGCAGGCGATGCCGATGATGCTGACCGCGAGCCCCACGTGCCCCAGGATCATGGCCCAGTGGCTGTTGCCAAGCTTGCGCACGCCGGTGGCAAAACCGTGTTTGTGGGTGGCCCGCGCCCAGGTCTCCTGCACGCTGGTGACGATGATCCAGACGCCAAGCCCGATACCGAGCGCAGCCCAGGGTTTGAACGCTTCGGCAAAGAGTTTGGGCAACAGCAGAGCCGCGGCCAGGCTCAGCACCAGGGCGAGCATCACCTTGCCCTTGAGCTCACCGAGCTCCTGGCGGCGCCAGCGGAACAGGGGGCCCACCCCCAGCAGCAGGGCGAAGGGGATGATGAGCCAGCTGTAGATGTGGTTGAAGAAGGGGGTGCCGATGGAGATGCTGCCAAGCCCCAGCTCCTTGTGCACCAGGGGCAGCAGGGTGCCGAGCAGCACGGTGAGCAGGCCCGCCACCAGCAGGATGTTGTTGCCAAGGAGCAGGGTCTCCCGGCTCCACAGCTCATGCTTGCCGTGGCTCTTCACCTGGGAGCCCTTGAAGGCGAACAGCAATAGGGAGCTGCCTATCACCGCCAGCAGGAAGCCCAGGATGAACAGACCCCGGGTCGGGTCCGAGGCAAACGCATGGACCGACACCAGCACGCCGGAACGCACCAGGAAGGTGCCGAGCAGGCTCAGGGAGAAGGCCGAGAGAGCCAGCAGCACGGTCCAGGCCTTGAAGGTGGCGCGCTTCTCGCTCACCGCGAGGGAGTGGAGCAGGGCCGTGCCCGCCAGCCAGGGCATGAAGGAGGCGTTTTCCACCGGGTCCCAGAACCACCAGCCGCCCCAGCCGAGTTCGTAATAGGCCCACCAGGAGCCGAGCACGATGCCCAGCGTCAGGAAGACCCAGGCCGCCATGGTCCAGGGACGGGACCAGCGCGCCCAGGTGGCGTCCAGACGCCCCGTCATCAGGGAGGCGATGGCGAAGGCGAAGGCCACCGAGAATCCCACGTAGCCCATGTAGAGCATGGGGGGGTGGAAGATGAGACCGGGATCCTGCAGCAGCGGATTGAGATCCCGCCCGTCCACCGGGAAATACGGCAGGGTGCGGGTGAAAGGATCCGAGGTGAACAGCACGAAGGCGGTGAAGCCCACCGAGATAAGGCCGAGCACCCCGAGTACCCGCGCCACCGCATCGAGCGGCAGGCGGCGGCTGAAGAAGGCCACCGCCGCCGTCCAGCCCCCCAGGGTCAGCACCCAGAGCAGCAGCGAGCCCTCATGGGCTCCCCACACCGCCGAGATGCGGTATTGCAGGGGCAGCAGGCTGTTGGAGTTGGTGGCCACGTACTGCACGGTGAAGTCGTTGTCGATAAAGGCCCAGGTGAGGCAGAGAAACGACAGCAGCAGCAGCAGAAACTGGCTGTAGGCGAGCGGGCGGGCCGCCGACATCATGCCAAGACGACCGAGATGGGCCCCGATCAGCGGGTAACTGCCCAGCAGCAGGGCGGTGGCGAAGGCCAGGATCAGTGAAAACTGCCCTAATTCCGGGATCATTGACTATTCCCTCTCGATTGCACGGAGAAACCTGCCGATTTGGCGGCATAAAGAAGTGAATTCTTGGCGCATACCGGCATCATTGCTTGGCTCCCTGCAACTGCGCCTCTGTGTATTCGGGCTTGAAGTGCATGCCGTTGGTGGCGTCGGCCACTTCCGGCGGCATGTAGTTCTCGTCGTGCTTGGCCAGCACCTCGAAGGCGGCGACCGTGGTGGCATCCTTGAGGGTGCCCTGAGCGACAATGCCCTGCCCCTCGCGGAACAGGTCCGGCAGGATGCCGTCAAACTCCACCGTCACCAGATGGCCGCCGTTGTCCACCAGCTTGAAGGCTACCTTGAGGCTCTGGGGATCCCGCACCACAGACCCCGGCACCACCAGGCCACCGATGCGCAGGCGCTGCCCCTCCTCGGGCCTGATCTTCTCCGGCCCCTTCCCTTCCACCAGCTCGCTCGGAGTGTAGAAGAGGTCGATGTTCTGGCTCAGGGCATAGAGCACCAAGCCAGTCACGCTGGCAAGGCCCAGGCTGATGGCCAGGATGATGGTGAGGCGTTTCTTGCGGCGCGGGTTCATAGGGTGTTCTCCATCTGCTGGGCCGCCTTGCGGCGTGCCTCCCGAGCCTGCTTGTTGCGCAGTTCGCCAAGCAGGCTGCGGGTCTTCAACCGGGTGGAAATGACGATGCCGACCAGGCAGAGCAGGGTCAGACCGAAGGAGAGCCAGACGTAGAAGGCATAGCCTCCCATGGCCATGAAATCACTGAACGAGGCAAAGTGCATGCTTACTTCTCCTGCCTGGCGATGTCGGCGACCCAGGGGCGGTGCCACTCCCGCATCAGCAGCTCATTGCGAAAACGCATCAGGGTCAGGGCACCGAGAAACGCGGCGAACGCCAGGATCATGATGAGCAGCGGCCACAGCATCTCGGGGGAGATGGAGGGTTTGTCAAACTTGGTGATGGTGGCCCCCTGGTGCAGGGTGTTCCACCACTCCACCGAGTAGTGGATAATGGGCAGGTTGATCACCCCGACCAGCGCCAGGATGCCGGCGGCGCGGCCCGCCACCACCTTGTCGCTGAAGGCGTTGTAGAGGGCGATGACACCCAGATAGAGGAACAGCAGGATGAGCTCGGAGGTGAGCCGGGCATCCCACACCCACCAGGTGCCCCACATGGGTTTGCCCCAGGCGGCGCCGGTAAAGAGGGCGATGAAGGTGAAGACGGCCCCCACCGGGGCGATGGCCGCCACCGTCATGTCTGCCATGCGCAGTTGCCACACCAGGCCAATGAAGGCGGCCACCGCCATGGTGGAGTAGGCGCCCATGGAGAGGATGGCGGAGGGCACATGGATATAGATGATCCTGAAAGAGTCGCCCTGCTGGTAATCGGCGGGTGCGAAAGCCAGCCCCCAAACGGTGCCGATGATGAAGGCGAGCAGGCTTGTCACGGCAAACCAGGGCAGCAGGGTGCCGGCCAGCCCATAGGCGCGCTCGGGTTTGGCATAAGGGTGCAACCATTTCCACATAGCTCACGAAACCTTTCAGTTATTAATTTTTAAGTGGCGAGGGCTACCATACCCATGGGGGAAAAACATCATATCCCCCGAAAGCAATAAGCAGCCATCCCCTTGATCTATCTCAACTATCTCGCCCCTAACAAGGCTTCAAACGAAAATCTTTTCACCAAATCAATCAGTTGACACTCACCCGCAACGCCGCCGAGATGGCCAAGGGCGTCAGGGTCAATGCCCCCACCAGCATGGCCCCCAGGATGGCGAGCTGACCGGCATAGGGCAGTCCCATGCTCGCCGCGTCGATGGCGGACGTGGCGAAGATAAGCACCGGAATATAGAGCGGCAGCAGCAACAGGCTGAGCAGCACGCCCCCCTTGCGCAGCCCTGCGGTCAGCGCTACTCCGACCGCCCCGAGCAGGCTCAGCACCGGCGTACCGAGCGCCAGGGTGGCCACCACGGCCAGATAGGTCTTCAGCTCCAGGGAGAGCAGGATGGCGAGCAAGGGGGAGACCAGCAACAGCGGCAGACCGGTCAGCAACCAGTGAGCGATCACTTTGGCCAGGGCCAGCAACCCCAGGGGATGGGGCATCAGCATCATCTGCTCCAGGGCGCCGTCACTGAAGTCGTCACGAAACAGCCGCTCCAGGGAGAGCATGGCCGCCAGCAGGGCCGCCACCCAGATGATGCCGGGAGCGATGCGGGCCAGCAACTGGGGCTCGGGCCCGATCCCCAATGGAAACAGGGTGATGACGATGAGGAAGAACCAGAGCGGGTTGAAGATGTCGGCGCGCTGGCGCAGGGCCATCAGCAACTCGCGGTGAATAAGGTGTATGACGGCGCGCAGCATGGGCTACTCCTGCAACAGCGAGGTCAGGGAGAGGGTCTTGAGCCGCCCCTGCATCAGGGTCAGATCCTGGTGGGTCGTAAGGACCACCATGCCCCCCCTGTCCGCGTGGGCGAGGAACAACTGCTCCAGCACCCTGACCCCCTGCTTGTCGATGGCGGTGAAGGGCTCGTCTAGGATCCAGAGCGCCGGTCGCTCGCTCAGCCACAGCCTGGCCAGCGCCACCCGTCGCTGCTGCCCGGCGGAGAGCTGTCCCGCGGGATAGTCTTCGAAACCGGCGAGGCCGACCTGGGCCAGCACCCGCCAGAGATCCACGCCGTCCCCGGCAGGGCCATGAAGCTTCTGGTAGAAGGAGAGATTCTCAAGGGGGGTCAGGGTCGCCTTGACGCCGGGCTGATGGCCCAGGTAAAGCAGGCTGGCGTGGTATTCATCCCGGCAATGGCGGATATTCTCCCCATTCCAGCACACCTCGCCAGCAAAGGGCTGGGAGAGGCCGGTGAGCAGGCGCAACAGGCTGGTCTTGCCCACCCCGTTGGGACCCTCAATCTGCATCAAATCCCCGGCACGCACCGCGAAGGAGAGATGTTCAAACAGGGTGCGATCTTCACGCACGCAGCTCAGATTGTTCGCTTGAAGCAGCATGGGGATGTAATCGTTGAAAATGAGGCGGCCTGCATCTTAACACAGGATCCGGAGGCGTCTTTTCAAAGATGCCAATAATCAACAGGATTTGTGGGGAAGATCGCGCCCCCACCAAAGAGATTGATGCCAAAGGATTATCCACCGTCCCGGCATCAAGAAAGAGGTGGCCACGGGCCGAACAGAAAGCGGGGAGGCACCGGCCTCCCCGCGACACATCCGTCAGCTGCGTCCCTTTCGCAGGGAAATAAGCAGCTCCGCTTCCGCCTGGGGCAACTCACACTCGCTCATCACCTCGTCCAGATCGGCACCAAGCTCCACCATCTTGGCGGCGCGGCTGTAGAGGCGGCGCTCCGGATCCTGCAACGTCAGCTCCTGCTGGCTGTCGTGGATCTTCTGCATGGCCCCTTCTGCGGCTTGCAGACGCTGACCCATGCCGATGGCGCCCGTGTGCAGCTCCATCATCTGCTTGCGCAAACTCTCGAGCTGCCCCTGCAGCGCTTCCACCCTGGCCTCGGACTCTCGCTGGCGACGACGGTGCCCCAGGATCCCGTAAAGGGCCAGCACCAGTGCGAGCAAGGACAACCCCAGGGCTGCAAATTCAATCATCAAACCATCACCTTACCGTCACAGGGAGGCGGAGAAGTGCCATCGCCCCCGTCCGCACGTTCCCGTCCCTGTTACAGGGAACCAATGTCTTCCCACTCTTCGTCGGAGAGCAGCTTGTTGAGATCCACCAGGATCAGCAGTTGGCCGTCACGGTTGCTGACGCCCTGGATGAACTTGGCGCTCTCCTCGGTGCCCACCGCCGGGGCGGCATCGATCTCGGAGGAGCGCAGATAGACCACCTCGGCCACGCTGTCCACCATGATGCCGATCACCTGCTTCTCCGCCTCGATGATGACGATGCGGGAGTTCTCGCTCACGTCCCCGGCCGGCAGGCCAAAACGGGAGCGGGTATCGATGACGGTCACCACGTTGCCACGCAGGTTGATGATACCCAACACGTAGTCAGGTGCACCCGGAACCGGAGCGATCTCGGTGTAGCGCAACACTTCCTGAACCTGCATCACGTTGATGCCATAGGTCTCGTTTTCCAACTGGAAGGTCACCCACTGCAGCACTTCGTCTTCGGCCAGATTCTGTGCAATATTGCGCTTCTCTGTCATCTTCTTGATCCTTGTATGAACCCGTCAACGGGTAAAATTAGCAATAAAACCATGGCGATGCCGATATTGTCAGCGGCCTTCGATGTTCACGCCCCGGCCAAGCAGCAGCAAGAGCTCCCTGACGTGCAGCAGGGCACACATCTTCTCCTTGACCATGCCGGCCAACCAGGGGCGCTTGCCCTCCTGATGGCGCCACTTCACCTGGTCCCGGTGCAGCAGTTCTGTGCCCTTCAACTGGTGACAGGCCAATCCCCAGGGTGATTCTCCCAGCATAATCAGATATTTGTAATCGTCCATCTCCAGATGCTGGCCCGGCATGACCCACTGGGCCGTGTCCACCACGTTCATCTTCTGCTCGCGGGAGGTCATGATCCCCTTGTACCAGCCCGGCTGGCCGAAGAGAGAGGTCACCTCCCCCAGTTGATGGATGCCCCCCAACTCGGTCAGAGGCACCGCAAACGTCACCCCGGCCACGTCGAAGAAGAGCGCCTGAAACTCGTTGCCGGTATCCAGGTTCTCCCAGGTCGACGGTGCGGGCGCCGCCTCAAGGGCGGGCGCGGGTTCTGCCACCGCGAGGGCGACGGGCTCGACTTCCTCCGCCACGGCTTCCACCACCGGCTCTGCCAGGGCGACCAGAGGCTCACTGTCAACCACCTCCGCCTCGAGCTGGAATGGCTCGACATGCACCTCTTCGTGGCTCAGGGCATCCATCTCGAACTGGACCTGTCCCACCTGGGCAAGCAGCTCGCTCAGCTGGGCCAGTCGGGTATCGGCTTCAAGATAGGGGGTGGCAGCCACCTCCGGCACGGCGACGGTCTGACGTTGCAACGCAGGGGCCGGTGCTTCGTCTTCGGGATCTTCCCGCAGCAGGGCATCGTCCAGCAGCAGGGAGTGGAAATAGTCGTCCATGGCCCGAACCTGGGTGGTCTCTCTCACGGCATCACCTCCTGGGTCCGTTGACGCTCCAGCGCGTCGAGATGGTTGAGCAGGGTCTCATAGGCATAGGTGCCCCGACTGCCCGGTGCATAGATGGAGGGAGGAATGTGCACCAGACTGGCATCCCTGAATTTGGTGTCGATGGGAATGACCGCATTCCACACCGCCTCCCCATACTGCTCCTTGATGGACTGCAATGTCATCAGGGAGGCGCGGGTACGCTTGTCAAACATGGTCGGAATGATGGTGTAGCGGAACTTCTCCCGCTTGGAGCGCTGCATGATCTCGAAGGTCTTCATCATCCGCTCCAGCCCCTTGAGGGCCAGGAATTCGGTCTGCACCGGCACCAGGATGCGATCGCAGGCCGCCAGCGCGTTCACCATCATGACCCCCAGCACCGGCGGACAGTCAATGAGCACGTAGTCGAACTGATCCTGCACCCGCAGCAGGGCGCGCTTGAGCACCAGCCCCATCCCTTCCCGGTTGCCCATCACCCGATCCAGCGTGGCCAGGGTAATCGAGGCGGGCAGCAGGCTGATGTTCTCGAATCGGGTCTTGAGGGTCATCCGGTTGACCAGCTCTGCGCTGGGTTTGGCCGCCTGGAACAACTCGTACAGGGTGCCTTCCAGCCTGTCCGAGTCGAAATCGAGATAGGAGGTCAGGGAGGCGTGTGGGTCGGTGTCGATCAGCAGTACCCGCTGGCCACGCTGGGCCAGAATGCCCGCCAGGGAGACGACCGTGGTGGTTTTACCGACTCCACCTTTCTGATTGGCAACCGTCCAAACAATCACTGTATCAATCCTGCCTTGTTGTTATGCGTATGCCCCCACCGGGCAGCGCGATCACCCTGATCTTTTCACTGTCGACACTCTGCGGTGCGTCCTGCACCGGTGCCCCCGTCAGCGGTTTGACGGGGGCTGGCGGCACCCAGGCGAACCTGGATATGGCGACCACCACCTTGCGATTCTGTAATCGTCCCTGCTCGGTGCCATTGTCGACGAAGGGGGAAAACTCTCCGTACGCCTCGTAGGCGAGCCGACCGGGAGCCACCCCCTTGCCCACCAGGGCATTGAGCACTGCCTCGGCGCGGGCCGCTGACAATGTCCAGTTGGAGCGGAAAATTTCGTTGTTTATCGGTTGGTTATCCGTGTAGCCCCGCACCCTGACATAGTTATCGACCGGTTTGAGAATACCTGAAAGCGTATCGAGCACGGGTGCGGCATTGTTCCCCAGAAAAGCGCTGCCACTGTTGAACAGGAGACCTGAACTCAGCTCCACCGTCAGCCAGTTGTCATCCTGCGCAAGCTTCACCACCCCCGCATCGACCAGGGCGCCCATGGACTTCTGGATCTGCATGTCGATCTGCGCAAGAGCCGTGCCATCTTGCGAGACGGGCGTACCCGTGATGGGGGCCCGCGAAGGGGACGCAGAGGCCTGGCTCTCCAGCAGGCTGGGGGCGGCCGAGACCGGGTTGTCCAGCAAGGAATTACCCCGCCCTTCCAGCAGGCCATCGCTGCGCGGCGCCTGGTTGAAGGCCTGGGTCATGCCCTCGATGACGGCGCGGTACTCCTCCTTGTTGACGATGGCAACGGAGTAGAGCACCACGAAAAGGGCGAAGATGAGCGTCATGTAATCGGCATAGGAGACCAGCCAGCGATCGAGATGCTCTCGCCCTTGCAGGTGCAAACGATAGCGCTTGCGCATGGCTACTCCCCTTTCAGATAAGCCCGTAACCGCCTTTCAACCTGCGGGCCGTTCTCCCCGTGGGCGATGGCCAGAAGCCCCTCCAGGGTCATCTCCTGATAGAGGCCGTAATGGTAGTGGAAGGCGCGCAGCCGATTCGCAATCGGCAGATAGAGCAAGTTGGCAAAGCCCACCCCGTAGATGGTGGCGACGAAGGCCACGGCAATGCCCGCCCCCAGGGTGCCTGGCTCCTCCAGATGAAACATGGCCTGGATGAGGCCAATCACGGCCCCGATGATGCCGATGGTGGGGCTGTACCCCCCCATGGACTCGAACACCCTGGCCGAGTGCTCGTTGCGCTCCTGCTCGATGTCGATGTCCGCCTCCAGCAGGCTGCGAATATCCTCGATGGAGACGCCATCCACAATCATGGAAAGACCCTGGCGGGTGAAGGGATCGGGCTCGGCCTCGGCCTGGTTTTCCAGCGCCAGCAAGCCTTGCTGGCGGGCGAACTGGGCCCACGCCTTCAGGCGCTCGGCCTGCTCCGCAAGATCCAGCTGCGGCGGAAACAGCATCCAGGTTGCCTGCCTCAGGGCACTGAGCAGGTACCTACGGGGAGTCTGCAAGATCACCGCCCCCCAGGTTCCTCCGACGACGACGACAAAGGCCGGGCCATCCAGCAGGGTCAGCAAGCTGCCGCCATGCCACCACTGGGCGATGGCGACGGCCCCCAGCGCCAGCACCAGGCCGAGCATGCCCATGGTCAGCGACCCAACTCGACCAGAATGCGCTGGGCCACCCGATCCAGCGGCAGGGATTCGCTTGCTATGCCCGCCTTGGCAACGGCCTGGGGCATGCCATAGACCACGCAGGAGGCTTCATCCTGCGCCCAGATGGTCGCCCCCTGCTCCTTGAGCAGACGGGCACCATCGCGGCCATCCGCACCCATGCCGGTCAGGACGATGGCCAGCACCTTGTCGCCATAGGTCTTGGCAGCGGAGGCGAAGGTGATGTCCACGCAGGGTTTGTAGTTGACCTTGTCATTGCCATCGATGATGCGAAGACGGGCACCGGGCCCACGCCCTTCCAGCAGCATCTGCTTGCCACCGGGGGCAAGATAGGCCTGACCCGGCTTGAGCACGTCGCCATCCTGCGCCTCCTTGACCCCTATCTGGCACAGCCCGTTGAGGCGGGCGGCAAAGGCAGCGGTGAAGGTGGCCGGCATGTGCTGGATCAGCAGAATGGGATGAGGGAAATCCCCCGGCAGCTTGGTCAGCACGTTCTGCAGTGCCACAGGCCCGCCGGTGGAGGTACCGATGGCAACCAGCTGGTAACTCTTGCCACTGCGCTTGAACGCGGCGGGAGCCGCCGCTGCTCGCGCAGGCTCGGGCTGGCGTTCGGCCAAGGGACGATTCAGGGCCCCCGTGACGGCGGACCGTACGGCAGGCTCGGGGGCACGGGGCCGGGTCGCCATCAGGAAGCGTTTGCGAGCGATCTCCTTGACCCGCTGCTGCAGCAGGTTGACGGCTTCGTCCTTGTCCCGGGCGATGTCTTCAAACTTCTTGGGCAGAAAATCGAGGGCGCCCGCATCCAGCGCATCCAGGGTTGCCTTGGCTCCCTCGTGGGTCAGGGAGGAGAACATCAGGATGGGGGTCGGACACTTGGCCATGATCTCGCGCACGGCGCTGATGCCGTCGAGCACGGGCATTTCAATGTCCATGGTAATGACGTCTGGCCGCAACTGCTGCGCCTTGTCTACCGCCTCCCGCCCGTTCTGGGCCGTGTCAATCACCGTCATCAGGGGATCCTGATTGATGATTTCGCTGACCCGACGGCGGAAGAAACTCGAATCGTCGACCACTAATACCTTGACTGCCATTGTTATTCTTTTAACTCCTTGAGCCTGGCGCTCAGTGGCGACGGGCATAGGCCTTGAGCAGGCTGGGCACATCCAGAATGAGGGCGATGCCGCCGTCGCTGGTGATGGTGGCGCCGGCCATGCCGGGGGTACCTTGCAGCAGGTTGTCCAAGGGCTTTATCACCACCTCTTCCTGACCGATGAGGTTGTCTACCACGAAGCCGACCTGCTGGGTGCCGATCTGGACGATGACCACGTGGCCCTGGTCCTGGCGGGCCGTCTTGCTGGCACCCCGTACCAGCCACTTGTGCAGGTAGAACAGCGGAATCGCCTTGTCACGGACGATGATGGTGAGCTGGCCATCCACCACGTTGGCCTTTTTCAGATCCAGGTGGAAAATTTCATTCACGCAACCGAGGGGCAGGGCGAAGGTCTGCTGACCCACCTCCACCATCAGGGTCGGCAGAATGGCCAGGGTCAGGGGAACCTTGATCTCGAGACGGGTGCCCTTGCCCCAGGTGGAATCGATGTGCACCGAGCCATTGAGACTGACGATGCTGGTCTTCACCACGTCCATGCCCACTCCACGGCCGGAGATGTCGGAGATCTCCGACTTGGTGGAGAAGCCGGGGGCGAAGATCAGGTTGTAGGCATCGTTGTCGCTCATGCGCGCCGCGCTGTCAGCATCGAGCACGCCACGGCTGATGGCGATGGACTTGAGCTTCTCCGGGTCCATCCCTGCGCCGTCATCCTCGATGCAGAGCAGGATGTGGTCCCCTTGCTGGGAGGCGCTCAGGGTGATGGTACCCTGACGGGGTTTGCCCGCCTTCTCGCGCACGTCAGGCATCTCGACGCCATGGTCGCAGGAGTTGCGCACCAGGTGAACCAGGGGGTCGGCCAGGGCCTCCACCAGGTTCTTGTCCAGATCCGTGTCCTCACCCACCATCACCAGCTCGATCTCCTTCTTGAGGGTACGAGCCAGATCGCGCACCACGCGCGGGAAGCGGCCGAATACTTTCTTGATAGGCTGCATGCGGGTCTTCATGACCGCGCCCTGCAGATCGGCGGTCACGACGTCGAGGTTCGCGACAGCCTTGGACATCTCTTCGTCATTGCTGGCGATGCCGAGGCTCACCAGGCGGTTTCTCACCAGCACCAGTTCGCCCACCATGTTCATGATGACGTCCAGGGTCTTGGTATCCACCCGCACCGTGGTATCGCTCTGTACCGCGCTGCTCTCGGCGGGAGCGGCCTGCTTGGCAGGGGCGGCCTTGGCTGGCGCTGGGGGCTCTGCCGGCGCGGGTTTGGCGGCCACCGGCGCCTTGGGCGACGTCACCGGGGCTGCGGGTGCCGGGGCCTTGGGTTCGGGAGCGGGCGCAGGAGCAGATGCCAGACTGTGCTGGGGCCCCTGCCCACGGCCGTGCAGTTCATCCAGCAGGCGCTCGAACTCATCGTCGTCGATGAGCTCGTCCACCTCTTTCTGGACCGACTGCAAAGGTGCCAGATCGGGGGCACCACCGTGCTGGCCCTGACCATGGAGCTGGTCGAGCAGGGCTTCGAATTCGTCGTCTGTGATGTCACCTGAACCGCTCAGCACGGGGGCGGCAGAGACCGTCGGCGCTTTGCCGACACCGTGCAGTTCATCCAGCAGGCGTTCAAATTCGTCGGCGGAGATCTCGTCGATGGAGCCACCGCCATTGACGGCGACAGGCGCCACCTCGGCGATGACCTCGGGTTCTGGTACGGGTTCGGGCTCGGGCTCTGGCTGGGCCGCCACGCTGGCGGTACGCAGCTGCTCCTGCCCTTCCGGCTTGCACAGCTCGTGCAGATCGTGCAGCAGATCGGGAGAAGCGGGGCTTATCTCTTCGCGGTTCTGGACCTGGGCAAACATGACGTTGATGGCATCCAGCGCCTGCAAGATAACATCCATCAGCTCGGCACTGAGGGTCCGCTTGCCGTTGCGCAGCATGTCGAACAGGTTCTCGGCACCGTGACAGACATCCACCAGTTCGGTGAGGGAGAGGAAGCCCGCTCCCCCCTTGACGGTGTGGAAGCCGCGGAAGATGGCGTTCAACAGGTTCTTGTCATCGGGCCGCTTTTCCAAGTCGACCAGTTGTTCAGACAACTGTTCCAATATTTCTGATGCTTCGACCAAAAAGTCTTGCAGTATGTCTTCATCAACTTCGAAGGCCATGCGTCACTCCATTAGAATCCCAGGCTAGACAGCAGATCGTCCACATCATCTTGACCATTGACCACATCTGAGCGGGTCTGCGGGTTCATGATGGGGCCTTCCGCCTCGATGCCGCTCGCTGGCAGGCTACGTGCCGAATTGTCGCTAACGCCCTCACCGAACATGGTCAGCATCTCTATCAACTTCGTTTCAACTTCCTGCACCAGTTTGATCACCTTGCGGATCATCTGACCGGTCAGGTCCTGGAAATCCTGAGCCATCAGAATTTCCGTCAGCAGTTGTCGTAACTTATCGGCATCCGTCTCAGAAGCCTTAATAAAATCATTCAGTTGATGGCACAGTGCCTTGAATTGACCCAGCTCGAGATCCCGGCTCATCAGGGCATTCCAGTTGGGCATGACCAGCTGAATGTTGTCGTTGAGTCGATCGGCGATGGGAAGGCTTGCCTCGACCGCATCCATGGTGCGATTGGCCGCCTTGTCCGTCATGTCGATGACATAGCTCAGACGCTCCCGGGCATCCGGGATCTCATGGGTGGCCAGGTCGGGGATCCTGGGATCCAGGCGAAAATCCTGCAATGAATTGTGCAATTGGCGGGTCAGCTGCCCCACCTTGTCAAACAGGGCCGCCGCGTTGGGGGCGCACACATCGGCGAGGATGGTATCGGCCTGTTCAAACTCTTCCCGCTCCAGGTGGGCAACCAGCATCCTTGCCTGGTCAAGCGAGATCATGGCACTCGTTTTGGCCTTCATCCCTGCCGCTCCTTAGCCGATACGTTCAAAGATTTTGTCGAGCTTCTCTTTGAGGGTGGCAGCGGTGAACGGCTTGACGATATAGCCATTGACCCCGGCCTGGGCGGCTTCGATGATCTGCTCGCGTTTGGCTTCGGCAGTCACCATCAGAACCGGCAGGTGCTTGAGCTTGTCGTCGAGGCGAATCGCCTTGAGCAGGTCGATGCCCTGCATACCGGGCATGTTCCAGTCGGTGACCACGAACTGGAAGTCGCCATTTTTCAGCATCGGCAACGCCGTGTTGCCATCGTCTGCTTCATGGGTATTGTTGTATCCCAGGTCACGCAGCAAGTTCTTGATAATCCGGCGCATCGTTGAAAAGTCATCGACGATGAGGATTTTCATGTTCTTGTCCAAAGTTCCTCCTAAATAGCCGCCAAGACGGCTCACTTACATGATGCAGATCGCAGGTTTTATGGTGCGGATTATGCCTTAGAGTTGTGCTCCAGTGTAGCCAGTACAACCACTTATAAATTCCAATCTCGCAAACGGGCGCGCAGCCTGTGCATGGCCTGACTATGAATCTGGCTCACCCGAGACTCACTCACACTCAATACTTCACCGATCTCGCGCAGATTCAGCTCTTCATCGTAATAAAGGGAGAGCACCAGCGCCTCCCGCTCCGGCAGGCGGGCGATGTGCTCCGCCAGGGCCCCCTGGAAGCGTTCAGCCGCCAGATCGTCGAATCCTCCCTGACCGTTGCCGTCATCGGGATGACCGATGACATCTTCGCTGACGCCCAGATCCTCGATGCCGATGATCTTGCCGCAGGAGACATCCTGCAGCATGGCATGGTACTCCCCGAGGGACACCCCCATATTGGCGGCCACCTCGGTGTCTCTGGCATCCCGGCCATGGGCCTGCTCCACGTTCTCGATCGCTTCTGCGATGGCACGGCTGTTGCGGTGCACCGAGCGGGGCACCCAGTCTCCGCGGCGGATCTCGTCGAGCATGGCACCACGGATGCGGATGCCGGCATAGGTTTCAAAGCTGGCGCCCTTGCTGCCGTCAAAGTTGCGGGAAGCTTCGAGCAGCCCAATCATACCTGCCTGGATCAGGTCATCCAGCAAGACACTGCTTGGCAGGCGAGCCAATAAATGCTGGGCAATCCGCTTGACCAGCGGAGCGTGTCGCTCGACCAGCACGTAGGAATCCTGATGACGCAAGTATGCTTGGGCTTTATTCACGGGAGTCTTCCTGTGTTATGACCGGCTTTTGCAACAAGTTTTCCAGGAAAAATTCGAGGTGGCCCCCCGGCTGATTCGGGATGGGCCAGCTCGCCGCCTTGTTCGCCAGGGCACGAAATGCCAGGGCGGCAGGGGATTTTGGAAACGCCTCAACTATCAGTTTCTGCTTGCGCACCGCGGCCCGCAGGTTGGTGTCGTAAGGCACGCAGGCCACCAGCTCCAGGGAGGTATCCAGGAAGCGGTCGGTGACCCGGGTCAGCTTGGCGAACAGCTCCTGTCCCTCGCGCAGGGAGCGGACCATGTTGGCCACCACCTTGAAGCGGAACACACCGTGATCCTTGGAGAGGATCTTGATGAGCGCGTAGGCATCCGTGATGGAGGTGGGTTCATCGCACACCACCACCATGATGTCCTGGGCGGCGCGGGTGAAGCTCAGCACCATGTCGGAGATCCCCGCCGCCGTGTCCACCAGCAACACGTCCACCTGGGTCTTCATCTCGCTGAAGGCGCGGATGAGCTCGGCGTGCTGTACCGGAGAGAGCTCCACCATGGACTGGGTACCCGAGGTGGCCGGCACTATCATCATGCCGTAGGGCCCCTCGACGATGATGTCATCCAGGGTGCATTCCCCCGCCAGCACGTGGGAGAGGTTGCGATGCACCCTCAGCCCCAGCATGACGTCGACGTTGGCCAGACCAAGGTCAGCGTCCAGCACCAACACCCGCTTGCCCTGAGCGGCCATGGCTCCCGCCACGTTCAGGGTCACGTTGGTCTTGCCGACGCCCCCCTTGCCTCCGGACACGGCGATCACTTTCACTCGATTGTTTTGACGCATTTTGCGCAGACCACTCGCCTGATCCATATACATGTTACTCATAAAACTCCGAATCTTCGGATTCGCCAAAACCCGATCCCCAGAAATAGGGATCTTCTGCTTCCCGTTCCAGCGACCCCATGGCGGCACCGACCAGCAGCGCCGCGTTGGCAACTTGAATATCTTCCGGCACCCGTTGCCCGTCGGTGATGTAACTGATGGGCAGGGCGTTTTGAATGCACACGTTGATCACTTCACCCAGATTCAGGCTCTCGTCGAGCTTGGTCAGAATGCAGCCGGAGAGCGGAATGCGCCGGAAGTGATCCACCGCCTCCTGCATCACCCGTCGCTGGGAGGTGGCCGACATGACCAGATAACTGCGGATACGCACCTTGGCATTCTTCACCAGGGTGTCTAGCTGTTCGGTCAGGCGGATATCCCGCTGACCCACCCCGGCGGTGTCGATGAGCACCAGCCGGCGATGGCGGAACTGATAGAGGGCACTGGCCAGCTCTTCGGCGTCCCGCACCTGCCGCACCGGGCAACCCATGATGCGACCATAGGTCTGCAGCTGTTCGTGGGCCCCGATCCGGTAGTTGTCCGTGGTAATGAGCGCCACCTGCTCGGCGCCATACTTCATGGCAAAGCGGGCCGCTAGCTTGGCGATGGTGGTGGTCTTGCCCACCCCGGTCGGTCCGAGCAGGGCCACCGCCCCTCCCTGACGCAGGATCTCGTCCTCGCTGATCTTGAGCTGGGCCGTCAGCACCTCGGCCAGCTGGGCCATGGCCTGATGGATCGGCATGTCTTCGGGGATGAGGCCCGCCAGCTGATCGGCAAAGGCATCGTCGAACCCCATCTTCTTGAGTTCCTTGATGAGCAGGGCGCGCATGGGTTCACGGCGCTCCACCTCCTGCCACATCAGGCCGGAGATCTGGTGCTCCAGCAGCTTGCGGATGCTGGCCATCTCCTTGCGCATCCCCTCCATCTCCTGATCCCGCTGGGCGGACTGGGTCTGGCGCGGGGCGGCTGCAGGACGGGCCTTGGGCTTGGCGGGCTCGGGAGCGGCGCCCCACTGGCCCTGTTCGGCCAGGGTTCTGGGAGCACTGGCCGCGCCCGCCAGTCCGGCGGACTGGGTGCCGGCAGCGCCATTGGCGGGCCAGGAGGCCGAGGCCGGCTGACCGTTGCCTCCGTTGCCTCCGTTGCCAGACCATGATCCCGGGGCGGCATTGCCACCCGCCGGGTTGGCCGGATTGAGCTTCTGCTGGCGCGCCAGCAGGGCCGCCAGGGTATCGGCGTAGTATTCGTTCTGTTCCTTGGGTGGCGCCGACCTCGTCATCTGCTTGCCCGCAGACGAGATATTGACGCTCTCTTCATTCAACTGACGGCGAACCGGCGCGTCTTTGGGCCCCGGTACCTGGGATTGATAATCGACGGCCGCGACTATCTCCACCCCACCGGTGACCTTTTTGTTGGACATGATGACGGCATCGGGTCCGAGAGTCTCCTTGACCTCGGCCAGCGCCGTGCGCATGTCTTTGGCAAAAAACCGCTTAATCTTCACCCGTCATCTCCGCTAACTAGCCCTGTCCCACCGCACTGACGATGCGGATCTGCTTGTCGTCAGGCACTTCCTGATAGGACAGCACGCGTAATCCAGGAATGGCATTCTTGACAAATTTCGCCAGGGTATTGCGCAATATCCCCGATGTCAGAAGCACGGCCGGCTGGCCTTCCAGTTCTTGTCGTTGAGTGGCTTCCACCAGGGAGCGTTGCATCCGCTCCGCCAGTCCCGGTTCGATACCGGCGCCATCTCCCCCACCTGCTTGCAGGGATTGATGCAATATACGTTCCAGTTCTGGTGACAAGGTGATCACCGGCAGCTCGGGCTCGGGGCCGGCAATCTCCTGCACAATCAATCTGCGCAGGGCGATCCGGCAGGCTGCGGTCAGCACTTCCGGGTCCGGGCTGCGGGGCGCATATTCCACGAGGGTCTGCAGGATAGTGCGCATATCGCGAATTGGCACGCCTTCATTGAGCAAATTCTGCAATACCTTCACCAGGTTGCCCATGCTGATCACCTCGGGAACCAGTCCTTCCACCAGCTTGCTCTGATGCTTCCCTATCATGTCGAGCAGTTGTTGCACCTCGTCATGACCCAGCAGCAGCGCCGCATGGTTGGAGAGGATCTGGCTCAGGTGGGTAGCCACCACGGTGGCCGCATCGACCACGGTGTAGCCAAGGGTCTGGGCCTGGGAGACCTGCTCCTTGGCGACCCAGACCGCCTCCAGCCCGAACGCCGGGTCCTGGGTAGCGATACCGTGGATCTGGCCGAACACCTGCCCCGGGTTGATGGCCATCTCCTTGTCGTGATAGACGGTGGCTTCCCCCGTGCTCACGCCCATCAGGGTGATGCGGTACTGGTTGGGGGCAAGATCCAGATTGTCGCGAATGTGGACGGCAGGCACCAGAAAGCCCAGCTCCTGGGAGAGCTTCTTGCGCACCCCCTTGATCCGGTTGAGCAGTTCGCCCCCCTGGTTCTTGTCCACCAGAGGTATCAGCTGATAACCCACCTCCAGGCCGATGATGTCCACCGGCATGACGTCGTCCCAGCTGAGATCCTTCTGCTCCACCGGGGCATCCCCCTGGGCCGGCATGAGTTCGCCGCTCGCCGCCTTCGCCTTGTTCTGCTTCTCGCGGCGCAGCAGCCACCAGGCGCCCGCCGCCGCCACCGCCCCCAGGCTCAGGAAAGCCAGGTGCGGCATGCCGGGCACGCTGCCCATCATCAGCAGGATACCTGCGGAGATCACCAGCGCCTTGGGATTTTCGAACAGTTGGCCGAGTACCGCAGTCCCCATGTCCTGGTCGGTATTCTGACGGGTGACGATGATGGCCGCGGCAATGGAGAGCAGGAGCGAGGGGATCTGGGCGACCAGACCGTCACCGATGGCGAGCAGGGTATAGACCTGGGCCGCTTCGCCGAAGGTGAGCTGGTGCTGCATCATGCCGATTATGAAGCCGCCGATGATGTTGATGAAGAGGATCATGATGCCGGCGATGGCATCCCCCTTCACGAATTTGGAGGCACCGTCCATGGAGCCGTAGAAGTCCGCTTCCTGAGTCACGTCCTGACGGCGCTTCTTGGCCTCTTCCTGATTGATGAGACCGGCGTTCAGGTCCGCATCGATGGCCATCTGCTTGCCGGGCATGGCGTCAAGGGTGAAGCGGGCGCTCACCTCGGAGATCCGGCCCGCACCCTTGGTGACCACCACGAAGTTGATGATCACCAGGATCATGAAGACGATGATGCCCACGGCATAGTTGCCGCCGATCACCACGTTGCCGAACGCCTCGATCACATGGCCTGCCGCCGCGCTGCCGTTGTGGCCTTCCAGCAACACCACCCGGGTGGAGGCGACGTTGAGGGCGAGCCGCAGCAGGGTGGCGATCAGCAAGACGGTGGGGAAGGCGGCAAATTCCAGGGGGCGGCGGGTATAGACCGCCACCAGCAGCACCACGATGGAGAGGGCGATGTTGAATGAGAAGAGGATATCCAGCATCAGGGGCGGAATGGGGAGTACCACCATCCCCAGAGAGGCCAATACCAGCAGCGGCGTCCCTACCCCTCTGCTGAGCAGCCACTTGTACTCTTTGAAACGGCCCAGTCCCGCTTTGAATCCCATCGTGCTTCTCAATGATAAACTGCCAATGACGGATTAAAGCAAATATCAAGCCAAGGATTCAATGCATTGATCTATATGGCTTTTATTTTAACGCTGTCAGAAGTCCGTCGTTGGCGTCACGGGGAATGGTGACAGGGGGAAGCTGCCTTCACCAAGCCGGCCAAAGGCCAGCCCAGGCCATGGGGCGAGGCGCCGCGCCTCGACAGGGAGATTGCGGCCTTGTTTTCGACACAAGGGAGAGATCGGATGGTGGGGACATCCCACCGCTTTATTTGCGAAACGCGGGGGCGCAAGGGAGAGAACCCGGGATCAGGCTGCCTCCACTGCGTTATTTGCGAAACTCGGGTGGAATGGGCAGATCCGTGGCGATGGGGGTCGGACGCCGGCCGCGGCCACGGCGGAACTTCTTGAGCTGATAGACATAGGCCAGCACCTGGGCGACGGCGGCGAAGAGCCCCTCCGGGATCTCCTGGCCAATCTCGGTGGCGTGGTAAAGGGCCCGGGTGAGCGGCGGGGAGGACATGACGGGGATGTCGTATTCGCGCCCGATCTCCCGGATCTTCATCGCCACCTCGTCGACCCCCTTGGCCAGTACCTTGGGCGCCGCCCCCGGCTTGCCCGCATCGTATTTGAGCGCCACCGAGTAGTGGGTCGGGTTGGTGATGATCACATCGGCCTTGGGGACATCCCCCATCATGCGGCGCATGGCCATCTGCATCTGCAACTGGCGTATCCGCCCCTTGACCTCGGGCTTGCCTTCGCTGTCCTTGAACTCGTCCTTGATCTCCTGCTTGGTCATCTTGAGCTGGCGATTGTGGTTCCAGCTCTGGAACGGCACATCGATGGCGACAATGGGGATCAGGGCGCAGCAGAGGATGATCAACATCCAGAGCAGCAGGTCCAGGGCATCGACGATGCCGCCGGGAAAACCCTCGAGAGAGAGATTCAGCAGATGGTTGAACTGGCTCGACAGCATCCACCAGGCGAACAGACTGATAAACACCACTTTTGCGATGGATTTGACAAGTTCCACCAGAGATTGCACCCCGAACATCCTTTTGATGCCGCTCAGGGGGCTCAGCTTGCTCCACTTGGGCAGCATGGCCTCGGAGGAGAAGTTCATCCCGCCGAGCAGGGTGTTGCCGACGAAGGCAGCGATGATCACCAGCATGAACAGCAGCCCCAGCGGCTGGATAAGCTCCCCCAGCAGGGCAGGCACCATGGCCCCCATGGCATTGGGGTCGAACGCCTGATCCCGGTCCAGGGTAAAGCCCATGGTGAGCACCTTGATCATGGCCCCTGCCAGACTCTCCTTGATCATCAGGAGGCCGAACACGGTCGCCAGCAGGACGCTGGCGGTACCCAGCTCCTTGGAACGTGCAATCTGCCCTTTTTCCCGGGCTTGTTGCAGTCGTTTGCCCGTGGGTTGTTCTGTGCGTTCCTGATCGGTATCAGCCATGCTGGCCTCCTGCCGGCATCAGCCGACTGGCGGCCCGCCAGACTGGCGGCAAAAGGGCCGCAACCGGGAGGGCCTCAGTCATGCTGGCCCCCGAAGCACTGGACGTTGATGAGCTCGCAGCTGGTCTCCTGCACCCGCTCCCAGAGCGCGTCGAAGTGCCCCATGAAGCCACCTATGGTGAGCCAGAGGATGAACAGGCCCGACATCATGCTCACCGCAAAGCCGATGCTGAAGATGTTGAGCTGGGGGGCCGCACGGGTCATCACCCCGAACGCGAAGTTGATCAGCAGCAGGGCGATGATGGCCGAGAGCGCCATCACCAGAGAAGCCTGATACATGACCCCGAGAAAGCTCACCAGGCTGCGGATGGCAGGCAGGGTGAGCCCGCTGTCAGATACCGGCAGGGTTTCGAAACTCAGCACCACCATGCGCAGCATCAGCAGGTGGCCGTCCACCGCGAGAAACACCAGGGTCGCCAGCATCAGGTAGAACTGGCCCACCACGGGAGCCGACTGGCCGTTCATGGGATCCACCAGGGTGGCAAAGCCCAGGCTGGTCTGCATGGCGATGACCTGACCCGCCATCACGAAGGTCTCCAGCAGGAACTGGGTCATGAGGCCAAGCGCGATGCCGATGAGCAGTTGCTGCCCCAGCACCAGGAAGCTGCCGAGGGAGAAGAGCTCGATCTTCGGCATGGGGGGCAGCAGGGGGGCGATGATGAGGGTGATCGCCAGCGCCAGGCCGATGCGGATATGGGCAGGGGCGAGCCGGCTGCCGAAGACCGCCATCACCATCAGGAGACTGCTCACCCGGGCCAGGGGCCAGAGGATGGAGGAGAGCCACTCCATGATGAGCGCCGTGGTGTAGGTCATGACAGCGGCACTCCCGGCAGGAACAGGCCAACGGGAGGACGCAGGCCCAGTTCTGCCTCGGCCAGAGCAAAAGAGTGGCCCTTGGCTGGCATCAGCCCACCACCTCGGGGATCTGGCTCACCATCAGCTGGAAGAAGTCCATCAGACTTTGCAATCCCCAGTGAGCCCCCGCCCCCAGGGCCAGCAGGGTGACCACCAGACGGGGCAGGAAGCTCAAGGTCTGTTCGTTGATGGAGGTGGCGGCCTGGAAGATGGCGACCACCAACCCCACCATCAGGCTCGGCAGGATCACGGCGCACACCATGATGGTCACCAGCCAAAGCGCCTCGCGAAAGACGTCGACGAAGGTTTCAGGACTCATTGCTCTCTCCTTGTGATGGGTTTGCCCAGGGCCGCATCCTCCCGGCCTCCTCTTTCGAGAGAAAGAGAGGCCTCGCTTCCTCCCCGAGTGAATGGGAGAGCCGGGGGAGGGTCTGCCCTCCCCTAACCACCCGAGCCCAGCCCGAAGCTGGTGGCCAGGGAGCCCAGAATGAGGTTCCAGCCATCTACCATGACGAACAGCATCAGCTTGAACGGCAGGGAGACCAGCATGGGGGAGAGCATCATCATCCCCATGGCCATCAGGATACTGGCGACCACCAGATCGATGACCAGGAAGGGCAGAAACAGCATGAAGCCTATCTGGAAAGCGGTCTTGAGCTCGCTGGTGACAAAGGCCGGGATCAGCACCCGCAGCGGCACGTCAGCAGGCTCGGCTACCTGCACGTTCGCTATCTCCATGAAAGTATTGAGATCCTTGACCCGGGTCTGGGCCAGCATGAACTGGTGAATGGGCAGCTCCGCCTTCTCCAGGGCCTCCTTGGCCCCGATGGTCTCGGCCAGATAGGGCTGCAACGCCTCGTTGTTGATGCGATCCAGCACCGGCGACATGATGAAAAACGACATGAAGAGGGCGATGCCGATCAGCACCTGATTGGAGGGGCTCTGCTGCAGACCGATGGCCTGGCGCAGGATGCCGAGCACCACGATGATCCGGGTGAAGGAGGTCATCATGATCACCATGGCCGGCAGGAAGGAGAGCGCGGTCATCAGCGCCAGTACCTGCAGGGTCAGGCTGTACTCCTGACTGCCATCCGCCATGGTCTTGACGGTGAGTGCCGACATGCCGTCCTGGGCCATCGCCAGGGGCGAGAGCACCAGGGAGAGCAGTGCCAGCCACCGGGTCCAGTTAACGTTTTTCATGCTTGCCCATCAGTTTGCCCAGTTGCTCGGAGAACGCCTGGGGCTGGCTCTCGTCCAGCGGCTCCTCCAGGCGATAGAGGAAGTTGACCTGCTGCGGCGTCACCCCGACCAGCAGCTGCTGGCCGCCCACCTTGACCACCATCAGCTTCTCCTTGTAGCCAAGGGGCAGGGTGGCGATGACCTTCATCTGGCCCCCTCCCATCACCTGGGAGAGCTTGCTCTTCTTGAGCAGAAAGCCGAGCACCAAGATGAGGCCGATCACCATCAGGCTGGAGAGCAGCCAGGAGATGAGGCTGGGGGGATTGGCCCCTACCCCCGGGGTGGCCAGGGCAGGCAGGGAAAACAGCCACAACGGGAGCACACGGATCATTTGAGCTTCTTGATCCTTTCAATCTGGCTGATGACGTCGGTGAGGCGGATACCGAACTTGTCGTTCACCACCACCACCTCGCCGTGGGCGATCAGGGTACCGTTGACCAGCACGTCCAGGGGCTCACCCGCCACCCGATCCAGCTCCACGACGGAGCCCTGGTTCAGTTGCAGCAGGTTGCGAATGCTGATCTGGCTGCGGCCCACTTCCATGGCGATGGTCACCGGGATGTCCAGAATGGTGTCCAGCTTGCGCCGCTCTTCAGCGCTGATGGGGGCTTCGTCCTTCAACTCCTCCAGGGGGGCAGGCTTGGCTTCGGCCGTGACCTGCTCCTCCAGTGCGGCCGCCCAGGCGTCAGCCATCAAATCCTGCTCGTCATCGGTTCCGCTCATCTTCAATTCCTCAGTGTTGCAACACCTCCCCGGGGGGAGGATCAATCAGGGTGTTTGTCAGAGATGCTTCGCTCGAGCTCTTCCAGCTCGGCTTCGCCATCAATGCGCACGCCCCCGCGGGTCACCAGATGCATCTCTGTCTTGACCCCGTCAGGGCGCTTGATTTTGTCGGTGATCTTGAGCGCCACGTTCTCCTTGGTGCGCCCCATCTTGGCGTGGAAGGTGGGCAGATCCTCCACGAACACCAGCAGGTTCTCCGGCATCTCCACCGGGATGATGTCCCCGGGTCTGAGCTCCATCAGTTCACGCAAGGAGAGCTCGGTCTCCAGCAGCTTGGCCTTGAGCTCCACCTTGACGTCCATGATCTCGTCGCGCAGGGCCTTGCTCCAGCGCACGTCGGTATCCCCCTTGTCGCTCTGCACCCCCGCATCCAGCAGTTCGCGGATGGGTTCCAGCATGGAGTAGGGCATGGCCACGTGGAAGTCGCCGCCACCGCCGTCCAGCTCGATGTGGAAGGAGCTCACCACGATCACCTCGGTGGGGCTGACGATGTTCGCCATGGCCGGGTTCACTTCGGAGTCGAGGTATTCAAAGCCCACGTCCATCACCGGCGCCCAGGCATCTTTGTAGTCCTCGAACACCAGCTTGAGCAACATCTGGATGATACGCCGCTCGGTGGGGGTGAATTCCCGCCCCTCGATCTTGGCGTGGTAGCGGCCATCACCGCCAAAGAAGTTCTCCACCAGGATGAAGACGAGCCGCGCCTCCATGGTGATGAGCGCCGTCCCCTTGAGGGGGCGGAAACGCACCATGTTCAGACTGGTGGGCACGAACAGGGTGTGGACATATTCGCCGAACTTGAGCATCTGCACGCCGTTGATGGAGACCTCGGCGGTGCGCCGCATCATGTTGAACAGGCTGATGCGCATGTGGCGGGCAAACCGTTCGTTCACCAGCTCCAGGGTCGGCATGCGGCCGCGGACGATGCGGTCCTGGGAGGAGAAGTCGAACTGGGCGATACCGGGATCCCCGGCTGATCCCAGCTCCTCCTCCTCGACATCGTCGACGCCGTGCAGCAGGGCATCAATCTCGTCCTGACTTAACAGATCGCTCACGCTTCACCTTTCATTGCATGACAAAGCCGGTAAACAGCACTTGTTCGATTACGGGAGAAGAGACCAGGTCGTTCAGCACCCGGCGGCACTCTTCCAGCGAATCCTGACGCAGCTTCTCCTTGCCCTCGAAGGTCATCAGCTGTTCAGCGGTCGCCGAGCTGAAGACCCGCAGCAAGGTGCCTTCGATCAGGGGAATGTTCTGTTTGGCCAGGGTTTCGTCGGCGGTGCCGCGCACCATCAGCTGGATCTTGATCTGCACCAGCCGATCCCGCTGGCCTCCCGCCACGTTGAACACGAAGGGACGGGGCATGCCCACATAGAGCGAGGGCTGGGGCGTGTTCGCCTCCGGCTTGGCCTCGCTCTTTTCGGCAGCGGGCTCATCCCCACCGGCGAGCATGAACCAGGCGCCGGCGCCACCCCCACCAAGGAGCACGACGGCCAGGGCGACTATCATGATCAGCTTCTTTTTCTTGCCTGCCGCCGGATCCTTCAGCGTCAGTTCGTTATCGTCTGCCATCCCTTGTCCACCCTAGTCTCAAACTTGTTCGGTATCATAAACTTACTTAAGAATGCATCAAGCATAGAAATCGATTCCGGCATCGTTTGCCGATTCCACCAGCAGCGTGAGGTTGCGAGCGCTCCCCTCGGCCTCTCTGCCATCGCTGCCGCCGCCATTTCCCCCCTGTCGCCCCTGGTCACCGAAACCGGACTGACCCTGGGAGGATGACTGCCCTTGCTGCTGGAAGGCTTGCTGCTGCGCCTGTTGTTGCACCACGGTCTGGCCGAGCTGGATCCCCTGCCCTGCCAGCATGTCGCGCAGGCGCGGCATGGCTTGCTCCAGCATCTCACGGGTCTGGCCATGCTGCACCACGAAGTGCACGCTGGCCTGGCTGGAGGCATCCATCTGGATTTGGATCTTCATCTTGCCAAGCCCCAGGGGGTCTAGCTGGATCTCCGCCTGTTGCAGCTTGTCCGCCAGCATCAGGTTCACCTTGTGGTGCAGCTGCTCGGGGGCCTCAGGGGTCGCCAGCTTGAGGTGGGGCAGGCTCTGGGGCTCCCGTCTGACGGTCGACTCGGCCAGCGGTCGGTTCTCGCCGACCTGGCTCTGTGCCTGATGCAAAGGCTGGCTCCCCTCGGCGGGTTCACTGCCCTTGACCTCCATCCCCGACTGTTTGCCCAGCTCTTCGAGCCGGGACTTGTCCACCGCGGGCTTCACCGACACGGCCGCGCCGGCGGCCACCACGGGGGCGCTCTCCATCTGGTCCAGGCCCGCCGAGAGGGCCGTCAGGGGAGCCTGTGCCCCCTGGGATTCATGACGGGCCAGGATCTGCGGCGCCACCTGCACGGGGGCCGGGTCCTCCGTCGTCACGGGCTGGCTGCTCCCTGCATTCACCGCAGGCTCGGCCCCTGCACGGGCTCCCTGCCCGCTCGCGGCCTCAGCCTGTCTGGCCTCACCGGCGACAGGGGCGTCCTTCTCTGTCCCTGCCGCCGTCGCGGGCGGGGCGGACTCCGGTGTGGCTGCAGGGGCCGGCCCCTGCGCCACCGTCCGGATCACGCCATCGCCATAGGCGCTGGCGGCACGGGAAGCGGTTGTCCCCTGTCCGGCCGACGCCAGGGGATCGGTCACCTGTGCCTCTTGCGATGAGTCAACCCGGGTGACAGTGGGAGCCAGGGCGTTTTCTCCTGCCACTACTTTGGCGAGCAGGGCGGCACGCTCCTGACCCGAGAGAGGGGGCTCACCCCCCTTGGCATCCGGCTCCGCTCCCTTGCCTGCCATGGGCTGGCGGGTCGCTCCGCCCTGGTCGGCCACGGCAGTGTCATCGGCCAAGGGGGGCTCTTCGGCCCCCAGCGGCAGAGCCCCCTGACCGCTCGGCACGGTGCTGGCGCCTTGGGTCGCACCGGGAGCAGCTTTCGCTTTGTTCCCTTCCTGCTGACGCTCTGGCGCCATCTGCGGCAGGGAGGCGCTCCCCTCTGTCGCCTCCACGCTCTCTGCCAACCCCACGTCCTCTGCCATTCCCACCCCCTCTGCCATCCCAGGCGCAGCGGCGCCAGGCGGCAAGGGGTTGCCGTCCACAGGCGCCGCCGCCTCACCGGCCATGGCGGGCGATGTCGGGGGCACCACCAGGCTCACATCCTGGCGCAGGGAGGCTTGCAACTGTTGCAGGAAGTCGTCGGGAGGCAGCTCGCCCTCGTCGTCCGCCCCCTTCAAGGAAGACGCGGACTCGGTGGCGGGCTCGTCAGACGCCAAAGATTTGGCAGCCGGGGCAAGCCCCTCCCGGGCGCCCTCGGCGGGCCCCTGGAGCGCTGGATTTCCCTGGCTGGCTGGCGCCTTGCCCATCAGCTGGGCCATGGCTTGCGAGAAGGCGGCCTTGCCCTCGCCTGACGGCTGCACGCCCCCTTCGCCCCCGACGGTGGGAGCCAGCAGGGTGGCACTGCCATCGGCAGAAGGCGCCTGGGGGAGAGTGCTAATCAAGGGGGTCTGTATCATGCTGGGATCCCTGACGACGATTCGGTGACGGCCGCACATGCGGTCATGGCTTGGCCCATCGGCCTCGCATGACCGGAAGAAAGCAAATTACAGGCCAGATTGGTGATAACGACGCAGGATGGCGTAGTCATCCAGCATCTTCTGCTCCTGGCGCTGGGCCTTCTGGCGCACCTTGTCCGCCTTCTTCTCCAGCAGCAGCTCGACCGCCTTGCGCCGCTGCTGGGCTTCGAGCCACTGGGTGCGGCACTCGGCCAGCGCCTCGCGCACTTGCAACACCCCTTGGTACTGCTGGGTCGCCGCGTTTTCGAGCTTGTTGATGAAGGCGTGATACTGGCTGTTCTGCTGGGGGCTGATCCCCTGCAGACCGCGCTCCGTCCACTGCTGGTGGTAGATCTGGCGGTACTGGTTGAGGGCGTTCTGCTGATCCATGAACAGCTTGAGATCCTGCTGGGCCTTGGCCAGCGCCATGGCGGCCTGCTGTTCAGCCTCCTCCAGCCGACTCGCCAGCAACGTCAATCCTTTACTCATAAGGGCTCTCCACCGGTCAACGCATCAGGGGCATGGCCACCAGTTGCAGGGATTGCAGGCCTTCATCGTAGTGAATGACCTCGCGCATTTTCTGCTGCAAGAACTGATCCAGATAGGGTTTCTGGATGATGGCCCGGTCGATGCGCGGATCCGATCCCTGGCTGTAGGCGCCGATGGTGATGAGATCCCGGTTCTGCTGGTAGAGGGAGTAGAACTGCTTGAAGGTGCGCGCCAGCTCCATGTGCTCCGGTGAGGTCACCATGGGCATGACCCGGCTGATGGATTTTTCGATGTCGATGGCCGGATAGTGGCCCGCATCCGCCAGCTCCCGCGCCAGCACGATGTGGCCATCGAGGATGGCCCGGGCCGCGTCGGCGATGGGATCCTGCAGATCGTCCCCCTCCGTCAGCACGGTGAAAAAGGCGGTGATGGAGCCCTGGCCGTCGCTGCCGTTGCCGGCCCGCTCCACCAGCGCCGGCAATTTGGCAAACACCGAGGGGGGATAGCCCTTGGTGGCCGGCGGCTCCCCCACCGCCAGTGCAATTTCCCGCTGTGCCTGGGCGTAGCGGGTGAGGGAGTCCATCAGCAGCAGCACATTGAGCCCCTGCTCCCGAAAATACTCGGCGATAGCGAGCGCCGTCTCGCACCCCTTGAGGCGCATCAGCGGCGAGGCATCGGCAGGGGCGGCCACCACCACGGCGCGCTCGCGCCCCTCGGCGCCGAGGATCTCCTCGATGAACTCCTTCACCTCCCGGCCCCGCTCGCCGATGAGGCCTACCACGACGACATCCGCCACCGAGCCCCGGGTCATCATGCCAAGCAGCACGGATTTGCCGACACCGGAGCCGGCGAACAGCCCCATGCGCTGACCCCGGCCCACGGTGAGCACGGCATTGATGGCCCGTACCCCCACATCCATGGGTTGATGGATGGGGCGACGGGCCAGGGGATTGATGCGGTGCTGGGCGAACTGCACCGTCTGGGACGAGAGGATGGGGCCGAGCCCGTCCAGGGGCTGGCCGATGCCATCGATGACCCGGCCAAGCAGACTCATGCCCACCGGAATGCCGTGATCTTCGGTGACGGGCACCACCCGGGCGCCGGGAATAACCCCCTTGAGCTGCTCGCTCGGCATCAAGAACAGGCGATCCCCGGCAAACCCCACCACCTCGGCCTCCAGGGCCCCATCCTGGGTATCGATGCGGCACAGGGAGCCGATGGCAGCGCGGCAGCCGATGGCTTCCAGGGTCAACCCCACCACCCGGGTGAGCTTGCCTGCCACCGGTGGTATGGGGGCCTGCTCGCGAACCCGGTAGCCTTTAAGCCGATCAAGAAGGGGTGCCGTCATGTCGCCTCCGACGATGAGTGCCTGATGATGCCGTCAGCAGGGCGCTGCACGACGGGTTCGAACCGGGCCATGGCTCAGCTCGCGTTGTCACGCAGGAAGTTGCGCAGCAGCTGATCGATGCGCCCACAGAGGGTGAGATCGATGCTGGAAAGCTCGGTGGCCAGTTGCAGATCACCGGGGGAGAAGGTGGGCTCGCTTTGCAGCCGCCAGTGGCGCCTGGCGCACTCCTCGGCGCCAAAGGCGGCCTCTACCCGGGTCACATCCTCCGGGTGCAGCATCAGGGTAACCCCCTGCTCGGCGGCAGGGAGCAGGGCCAACCCCTGCTTGAGGGCCTCCAGCAGCAGCGTGGGGGAGGTTTGCGCCTCATGGCGGATGAGGGCGCGGGCGAGCTGTTGCACCAGGGCGATGAGCTGCTGCTCCACCGCCTCGTCCATCTCGCCAAGGGGAGTGGCCAGGCGTGAGACCAGGGCTTGCCAGCGGGCTATCTCCAGCTCCACCTGCTCCCGCCCCATGGCGAGGCCCTCTTCCCTGCCCTGCTCCAGCCCGGCCTGGTGGCCCTGCTGCAAGCCTTCGAGCTTGCCCTCTTCCAGCCCCTTGGCAAAGCCGGCCTCGCGCCCCTCGCGCATCCCCTCCTCCCAGGCGGCCTGACGAATCGCCTCCACCTCTTCGGCGGTGATGCTGGGGGCGGGCTCTTCGGGTTGTTCTTCCGGCAGGGCCGCATCGGCCTGCTCCTGACGATACCAGTCAGGAGCCAGCCCCAGGGCATTGGTCTCGACCTCGGCTTCGGTCTCCATCTCTGGCCAGCCCCAGGTCTCAATCTGCGCCGTGTCGGACTCGGGCCTCAGATAGCCGCGCAGTTTGCTGTTCTTGTCATTCATGTGCCGAAGAGACTCCTATCGAGGGCCGGGTACAGGAGCCGACATCATCGCACATTCCATGGCCCATGGCTTAGAGGAACTCTTCGCCACCACCCGCCCCCAGCATGATCTCGCCCGCATCCGCCAGGCGGCGCGCCGTGGAGAGGATCTCCTTCTGGGCGGCTTCCACCTCGGAGACCCGGATCGGCCCCATGGCCTCGAGGTCGTCCGCCAGCATCTCGGCGGCCCGCTTGGACATGTTCTTGAATACTTTTTCCCGCATCTGGTCGTCCGACCCCTTGAGGGCCCGTTGCAGCAGATCCCCGGGCACTTCCCGCAACAGGGTCTGGATGCCCCGATCGTCCACGTCGATGAGGTTTTCGAACACGAACATCAGATCCTGGATCTGCTGGCTCATCTCCTCGTCCGACTCGCGGATGGAGTCCATCAGCTGCCCTTCGATGTTGGTGTCCAAGTAGTTCATGATGTTGGCCGCCGCCTTCAGGCCGCCCATCTTGGCCGCCTGGGCACCGGCCGCACCGGCGAACTGTTTCTCCATGATGTCGTTGAGCTCCTGCAGCGCCGCCGGTTGCACCTCTTCGAGGTTGGCGATGCGCATCACCAGATCCAGGCGCACCTGCTCCGGGAACTGGCTCAGGATCTCGGCGGACTGCTCCGGCTCCAGATAGGAGAGGACGATGGTCTGGATCTGCGGGTGCTCGTTCTGGATGATGCTGGCCACCTGGCGGGCATCCATCCACTTGAGGGAGTCGAGGCCGCGGGCACCTGACCCCAAGATGATCTGATCCACCAGGTTGCTGGCCTTGTCCTCCCCGAGCGCCGCCACCAGGGCCTTGCGCACGAAGTCTTCACTGCCGATGCCGATGTTGGTGTACTTCTGGATGTCGTCGATAAATTGACGATGCACCGCCGCCACCCGATCGTGGCTGAAATCCGACATGGAGGCCATGGACATGCCGAGCCGCTGCACCTGCTTGGGCTCGAGGTGACGGAAGATCTGGGCCGCGTCCTCCTCGTTGAGGCTCAGCATCAGCACCGCCGCCATCTCCATGCCGCCCATCTGATCCAGGATCAAACGCTGGCTTTCGGTGATGTCGTTGCCGGTGACCTGGCTTTTATTCTCTTCAGGCATCTTTGGTTACCCATTCTTTGATGACCTGGGCGGCCAGGTCAGGTTCGTTCGCTACCAGGGCGCGCACGGCCTTGAGCAGATCCTCGTCACGGTGCAGGTCAGGCAGCTTGAGCTGACCATCCCGCAGACCGAATACCGGTTCGGCCTCGGCCTGGGCGGCCAGCAGGCTCAGTTCGTCGTCGCCACCCAGCACGGTGTGGTTGTCGAAGTCCAGCTCCCCTTCCGGCTTGGCGTCCGGGTAGAGCAGGCGCTTGAGCATGGGCCGCACCACGGTGACGATGAGCACTATGATGACCAGCACGGAGGCGGCGATGCGCACCGCGCGCCAGAACCAGGGCTGCTCGTAGAGAGGGATGTCGGCCACGGTCTCGAGTTCCGGGCGGTTGAACGGAATGGCGACCACCTCCAGGGTATCCCCCCGGGTCACGTCAAAGCCCAGACCGCCGCTCAGTAGACGGCGCAGGGTATCGAGTTCGGCCTGGCTGCGGGCTTCCCGGGTCACGGCACCGTCGGCGCCGGGGATGGCCTTGTAATCCACCGCCACCGACACCGTCATGCGGCGAATGCCGCCCTGCTGGCGCCGGATGTGGCTGACGGTGGTGTCCAGTTCGAAGTTGCGGGTCGCTTCCTTGCGGGAACGGCCGGAAGAGGCGGTTCCTTCTGCGCCGGCTGCCTGCTCGGGAATGTTGGACGCAGCGGGCGGCTGGTTGGAGAGGGCGCCGGGTACCCCGCCGTTGCTGCCGCTGGCGCTGTTCTCTTCCATGGTCATTTCGGAGCGCACCGCCGGCAAGTCCGGGTTGTAGGTCTTGCGGGTCTGTTCCTGCTGGGAGAAGTCGAGGGAGAGATCCACCTCTGCCGTATAGTTGTCGGCCCCCAGCACCGGGATCAGGATGGCGTCAATTTTTTGTTTGTATTCGAGCTCCTGCTTCTGCTGCATCGCAAACTCCTTGCGGGTCTGGGCAGAGAGGGGATCCTGGGAGCCGGAGTTGAGCAGGCGACCGTTCTGGTCGGTCACGGTGACGCGGGTCGGCTCCAGACCGTGAACGGCGGAGGCGACCATGTCGACGATGGAGTCCACCTCACCCTGGCCCAGGGCGTTGCCCTTGAGGCTCAGGACCACGGTGGCGCTGGGCTTGCGTTCGTTGCGGGCGAACACGTTGTCTTTCGGGATGGCCAGCAGCACCTGGGCCTTGGCGACGTTCTGGAACTGCTCGATGGCGCTCGCCAGCTGACGCTCGCGGCTCAGTTTCAGGCGCTCGCTCTCCATGCGCTGGCTGACGCCGAAGCTGGAGTCCTTGAGCAGGATGGCTTCGCCGTCGTTGCTGGCGTCGCTGTTGTTGGCCAGACCGGCGCGGGTCAGGCGCAACCGGATGTCCGCATAGTTTTCAGCACTGACCAGCACGCTCTTGCCATCCACCTGATAGGGGATCTTCTGCTGATCCAGGTAATCCAGGGTGGAGACCAGTTCCTGGGTGGTGAAGGTGCCGAGGGGACGCATCTCCGGCTCCTTGCCCCACAAGAGGATGAAGACGGCGATGGCCAGACAGATGGTCAGCCCCAGGATCAGGGTGATCTGGCGCAACACATCGGTGTTGGACAGGAAGCCCAGCGCCGAGCTCTTCTGCTCGTGCTCGTCGAGGGCGGCCGCCCCCTCGTTGTTGATCAGCAGATCGCCGTTTTGATCAGTTGCCACGGTTTATGTCCTTATTGCTGACATCTTCATGATGCTCGGTCGCCATGGGCCCGAGTTACACCGGCATGTTCATGATGGTCTTGTAGGCATCGACCATCTTGTTGCGCACCTGCACCGTCGCCTCGAAGGCGATGGAGGATTTCTGGCCGGCGATCATCACCTGGGAGAGATCCACCGACTTGTCGCCGAGATCGAAGCGGGTACGCAGATCGTTGGCGGTGCCCTGCAACTCGTTGACGTTGTCCAGGGCCTGTTGCAGCATCTGGCCGAAATCGGAGCTGACCGGACGACCGGGCTGGGTCAACGGCGTGGCACCGGCTTCCACCTTGAGGGCCTGCATCTCTTGCATCAGGCTGCTTGCGCTAATTTCCATCTTCCCTTCCCAGACAAATCATTGACACTGACTGGCTTAAAGCAATAAAGGTGCCAACCAGAGCGAGATCTCGAGATCAGGGATAAAAGCGGGGCGCGATCAGGCCGGCGGGCACCGGCCATCCGGGGATCAGGCCGCAGAGCCGGGGGGATCGCCCAGCAACAGCCGCAGGTAACTCAGGTGCAGATCGTAGTGCTCGCCTGCAGGCAGCTTGGCCAGCACCTCGTCGCGCAGGTAGCGGGCCTTCTCCCCCGCCTGCTCGGGGGCCACCAGCCCCACGCTCACCAGCCTGGCGATGATGGCATGGGAAAGCGCCAGGCTGGCCTCGTCGGCCTCCCCCCAACCGAAGGATGCCCCCTGATCACTCTGTGTCAGGCAGGGTTCGAGCGGTGCCACCAGATCCCCCCAGACCCAGAACGCGGCCGGGATCCCCTCCTGCAGGCGCAGATAGATGCTCTGCTTGTCCCACTCCCGGCGGTGGGCAGCCATCCGCTCCTGTTCGGCCTCATGGGTCATCTTGCTCTCCTTGTCGCTGGACTCTGTGCGGCGCCCATGAAAAAGAGGGCCCAAGGCCCTCTTTTTACTGCAAGTCCCGACAATTAAACAGAGTGCACCTCGATCTCCTCCAAGAAAAAACGAGTCAGATCGGCAGGGATCACTTGTTCAGGTCATCATCCAGCCAATACTTGGAGCCCGAGATGTTGGCGTCAAGCAACAGCCCCTTCTCGCCAATCTGGTAGATGGCCATGCCGCCATTGTACTTGGCGGTGAGCTCGGCGCTCTCCTTGCCCGCCACGGCGCCCACCTCGGAGGTGGCTTCCCACCCCTTGCTGACGAAGGCATCGAACCTCGCCTTGTCCTCGAACAGGATCACCTGCTGGTAGAACTTGCCGCCGATCCCGGCCGCAAGACCGGCACCGAACATCTTCATGTAGGTGTGCTTGCCACTGGTGCGATTGACGGCGACCCCGGCCCCCTGATTGGTGTGGATCATCAGGGAGAACTTGCGCGAGTCGAACACCGCATAGCCATAAGCCTTGTCAAACAGCAACTTGGCCGAGGGCTGTTCGTTGAACAGCCGCACCAGGGCGGTATCGGCCATGGTATCGAGGGCGGTTCTCGCCTCCTCCGGGGTCTTGGGCTCGAGCATGGTGTCGAGCTTCTTGTCGGCGGCGGTCAGCCACTCCTTGCCGGTGGCCGCGCTCTCTGCCGTCCAGGCCCCCGCCTTGTTGTAGGCTTCGGCCCCCCAGCTGGACACCGACTCCCAGGTCTCCTTGGAAAAATCGGTGATCCCCTTCCACGCCTCCTTGCTGGTATCGCTCACCGCGGTACCGAGTTCGGAGGCGGCCTCCTTCAGCTTTGCCCAATCGGCCAGACTGGGGGTCGAGGCCAGCGCCAGTGCCGTGGCTATCACCAGGAATCGAATCTTCATTGTTTCCACCCTCTGTGATGAGTCGAAGGTCACAGTAGCAGATCTGGCGCCTGCCCGTTAAGGGCATCCCCCCGGCGCGGGTCAGACGCTGACGCGCAGGGGCTCAACGAAGCCGTTTGCCCTGACCGTCCACCACCTGCTCGCCATCCTCCTTGGCAAAGGCCCCTTGCTGCGGCTCAGGCAGGATATCGAGCACCACCTCCGACGGGCGGCACAGCCGGGTGCCGAGGGGGGTGACCACGATGGGCCGGTTGATCAGGATGGGATGGGCCAGCATGGCATCGATCAGTTCGTCATCGCTGAAGCGCGCTTCCGCCAGCCCCAGCGCCTCGTAGGGGGGCACGTTCTTGCGCAGCAGATCGCGCACCGGCATGCCCATGGCGGCGATCAGGGCCACCAGCTCGTCGCGGGAGGGGGGCGTCTCCAGATAGTGAATGATGGTGGGCTCCACGCCGCTGTTGCGAATCAGCGCGAGGGTGTTGCGGGAGGTGCCGCACTCCGGGTTGTGATAGAGGGTGATTGCACTCATTTGCCTGTCTCTCATGACTCAAGTGAATAGAAATGGGTTAGTGGCCATCCGTTAGCGGCTTAGCCCCGCCTCGTACCAGGGTTTGCTGGCGTTGACCACGCGCACCACCAGCAGCATGACCGGCACCTCGATGAGCACCCCGACCACGGTGGCGAGCGCCGCGCCGGAGTGAAAGCCGAACAGACTGATGGCGGCGGCCACCGCCAGCTCGAAGAAGTTGGAGGCCCCGATCAAGGCGGAAGGGCAGGCCACCGAGTGCTTCTCCCCCACCTTGCGGTTGAGCCAGTAGGCGAGCCCGGAGTTGAACAGCACCTGGATCAGGATGGGCACCGCCAGGAGGGCGATGACCAGCGGCTGCTCGATGATGGCGTTGCCCTGAAAGGCGAACAGCAGCACCAGGGTGAGCAGCAGGGCCGCCACCGACCAGGGCTGGATGCGGATCATGACGCCGTCAAAATGGGCCTGCCCCTTTCTCAGCAAGGCCTTGCGCAGCAGCTGGGCGAGGATGACGGGGATGACGATGTAGAGCACCACCGAGGTGAGCAGGGTATCCCAGGGCACGACTATGCTGGAGACCCCGAGCAGCAGCGCCACCAGCGGGGCAAAGGCAAACACCATGATGAGGTCGTTCACCGCCACCTGCGACAGGGTGAAGTAGGGATCGCCGTTGGTGAGGCGACTCCAGACAAACACCATGGCGGTGCAGGGGGCCGCTGCCAGCAGGATCAGCCCAGCCACGTAGCTGTCCAGCTGATCCGCCGGCAGCCAGTCGGCAAACAGCACGCGGATGAAGAGCCAGCCGAGGAAGGCCATGGAGAAGGGCTTGACCAGCCAGTTGATGAAGAGGGTGACCCCGATTCCCTTGAGGTGCCCCTTCACCTGGTGCAGGGCGCCAAAGTCGATCTTGAGCAGCATGGGGATGATCATCACCCAGATAAGCAGCCCCACCGGCAGGTTGACCCTGGCCACCTCCATGGCGCTGATGGCCTTGAAGAGGCTCGGTAACCCCTGCCCGAGGCCAATACCCACCAGGATGCAGAGGGCGACCCAGGCGGTCAGATAACGTTCAAAAAAGCCGATGGCAGGGGCTGCCTTGGCCTCACAGCTTGCAGACATGATGACTCCCGGTGCGATCCACGCTCGCACCCCAGGTTGAATAGATAAATGGCACGGCACATGGGCATCGACAGCCCTGGCCCGTTACGACTCGCCGCAGCAGGGCGACGACACCTCGGCGCGGGAAGCGCTGCCGGGCCCGGCGGGCAGCAGGCCGCACGCCTCGGGATGACCGGCGCAGCACTCCTCGGTGAGGTAGGCGATCACCCCCAGCATCAGGGGGATGTTGGCGCGATAGCGCAGAAAACGCCCCTCCTGCTCCACCGACAGCAACCCGGCGTTGAGCATCCCCTTGAGGTGAAACGAGAGGGTATTGGGAGCGATGTCGAGCTCGCCGGCCAGCTCCCCCGCGACCCGCCCCTCCAGCCCGGCCTTGACCAGCAGCCGCCACACCTCGAGCCGGATCCCGGAAGCCAGCGATTCAAAGACCTTGGTGGCCGTCTCTTTGTTCATGGGTCTCCCCCCTTGGATGCTTCATTTCAACTATACAAGAATTATTGAAATGATCAAAGTGTCACCACCGAGCCGACATCGCGACGGGACGGGCCACCAGAGGCGCCGTCCCGGCCATGTCGTGCCCACTAGCGGCCTCATGTCAGTCATACGGCTAATATCTGGCCTCTCTTTATAAGGCACTCTTATGACCTTACCCCGGACAATCCTCCCGTTGGCCGCCCCGCTCACCGCGGCGCCCTGCCCCGCCGCAAAGCCGCAATGCCGCAGAACAACCCCGGCGCCGGATGCACCAAAAGGCGATGAAACGAGAAATAGCCCCAGGGCCCCGCCATCAGATGACGGGGCTTGGGGAATCCGGGAGAAACCGGGGAGGAGAGAGGGGCGCAATCAGGTGATCACGGGATCCCGATATTGCCGGTGGATGGCACAAAACGCCTCCCGGCTTTGCAGCGCCGCCGCGACGCAGACAGGGTCGAACTGGCTGCCTGCATGGGTCTTGAGGTATTCAAAGGCCGTTTCGAGGGGCCAGGCCTGCTTGTAGGGTCGCTCGCTGGTAAGGGCGTCAAACACATCCGCCACCGCGACGATGCGGGCTTCCAGGGGGATCGCCTCCCCCGCCAGTCCTTCCGGGTAACCCTGACCGTCGAAACGCTCGTGGTGGTAGGCGATGATGTTCTTCAGCATGTCGGTGTGATGGATGCCGTCGAGGCCGAACTCGCGGATCATCAGGGCAATCATCTCTCGCCCCTTGAAGGGGTGGGTCTTCATCACCCCGTACTCCTCGGCCGTGAGCTTGCCCGGCTTGAGCAGGATGGCGTCGGGCACCGCAATCTTGCCGATATCGTGCAGCTCGGAGAAGAGGTGAATGAACTCCACCTCCTCGTCACTCAAGGGGTAATGGGCCGCCACCTCCCGGGCGATGAGCCGCGAATAGGCCGACATCCGGTGCAGGTGATTGGCGGTCTCCTCGTCCCGGTAGCGGCTGAACTCCCGCACCGTGGTCAGGGCACCGTTCAGGGTCTGGATGGAGAAGAACTCCACCGCGATGATGGCCGCCAGGATCTGGGCATAGGCCGCCAGCTCACCGCAAATGGCGCCATCGAAGTAACCGGGCTCTTTGGCATCGCAAAACAGAAAGCCGAACAAGCGACTGTTGAGCAGCAGCGGCTCGGTATAGCTCGACGCGTACCCGGCCGCCAGCACTTTGCGGCTGTGCTCGGAGGGGGAGCCAAGCAGGGAATCCAGGGTGTCGAGCACCCTGGGCTGCTGATGTTCGGCCAGGTAGCGCAGGGAAGGCACCTCGCTCAGCCTGACCTCGTACTGCAACAGCGGCGAGCCCCCGTCCGTGCTGTGGGCAAAGGTCTTGAGCTGGTCCGTCTGCGGGTCGTAGATGGCGATCGCCACCCGGCTCAACTTGTCAAACCGCTGCCTGAGGGTGGCGTGCACATTCTGCACTTTCTCACCAAATGAACTCTCCATCCCGCACATCCTTCTGATAGGCCTGTTGGGAGTATAGTGACACCCGTTTTGCCCCTCCTGCCAAATGGTGACGGCGCACAGGGATCGTGATCCCGCCCGCACTGGCGACGGCCCCCTCCCTGCCCGTGGTCATGTCACGCCCGCCCCACCCCGCTTCCCCGGGCAAAGAGATTGTTCGCTTCCGACGTGTCGGCTGTATAGTTTTTGGTTAGCCATTCCGGTAAAATCCGCGCCCTTGAATAAGAGCCACCTAAGAGTGATTGAGCGATGTCCAACACAAAACAGGCCCCCAAAGTAGGATTCGTCTCCTTGGGTTGCCCCAAAAACCTGGTCGATTCCGAACGCATCCTGACCCAGCTGCGTACCGAAGGGTACGACGTGGTGCCCAGCTATGACGATGCGGAGCTGGTGGTGGTCAACACCTGCGGCTTCATCGACAGCGCGGTGCAGGAGTCCCTAGAAGCCATCGGTGAAGCCCTGGCCGAGAACGGCAAAGTGATCGTCACCGGCTGCCTGGGTGCCAAAGAGAACCAGATCCGCGAGATCCACCCCAAGGTGCTCGAGATCACCGGTCCCCACGCCTATGAAGAGGTGCTGGGCCACGTCCACAAATACGTGGAAAAACCCACCCACAACCCCTTCACCAGCCTGGTGCCGGCCCAGGGCGTCAAGCTGACCCCGCGCCACTACGCCTATCTCAAGATTTCCGAAGGCTGCAACCACCGCTGCACCTTCTGCATCATTCCCTCCATGCGCGGGGATCTGGTGAGCCGCCCCATCGGCGAGGTACTGGCCGAGGCCAAGCGCCTGAAAGAGGCTGGCGTGAAGGAGATCCTGGTGATCTCCCAGGACACCTCCGCCTACGGCGTGGACGTCAAGCACCGCACCGGTTTCTACGACGGCATGCCGGTCAAGACCAGCATGGTGGCCCTGTGCGAAGAGCTGGCCAAGCTCGGCATGTGGGTGCGCCTGCACTACGTCTACCCGTACCCGCACGTGGATGACGTCATCCCCCTGATGCGCGACGGCAAGATCCTCCCCTACCTCGACATCCCGCTGCAGCACGCCAGCCCGCGCATCCTCAAATTGATGAAGCGCCCCGGCTCCGTCGAGCGCACCCTGGAGCGCATCCAGAAGTGGCGCGAGATCTGCCCCGAGATCACCCTGCGCTCCACCTTCATCGTCGGCTTCCCCGGCGAGACCGAGGAAGAGTTCCAGATGCTGCTGGACTTCATCGACAAGGCGGAGCTGGACAGGGTTGGCTGCTTCAAATACAGCCCGGTCGAGGGGGCCAAGGCCAACGAGCTGCCGGATCCCGTGCCGGCCGAGGTGCAGGAAGAACGCTTCCAGCGCTTCATGGAGCTGCAACAGCAGGTCTCCATCCGCAAGCTGGCCCGTAAAGTGGGCAAAGAGATGCTGGTGCTGATCGACGAGGTGGACGAAGAGGGCGCCACCGGCCGCTCCGCCGCCGATGCCCCCGAGATCGACGGCCTGGTCTACCTGAACGGTGAAACCGGCCTCAAGCCCGGCGACATGGTCAAGGTCCGCATCGACGAAGCGGACGAGTACGACCTCTGGGCCAGCCTGGTGGAATAATCACGCCACTCCCCCTCAAAGCCAGTCGGTCTCACCGACTGGCTTTTTTAATGTCCGCCGCCCCTCAGGCTCTTGCATTCCCCCATATCATCCCCTGTCCCGCCCCTCATCACTGATCTCCCTCCCCTCCCTCTTTTCGCACGCGCCCGTGAACCAGCGCACACTTCTCTCCGCTCGCGTGAGTCGCTTGTTTCCTGCACAAAAATAAGCCGTGTCAACGGGGAAAAAACGAGCACGATCCAGCTCACATTATCGTTGTCACAGGGAGTGGCAAGGTGACTTTTTACTTTGTGAGAATTAATGCAACTGTATAATTTAAAAGGATTAAAAATACATTTTGACGATAATGACGTGCGCCGTGCAATTTTTACGATATCGACGAAATGAAGAGTTGTTGTTTTCCTGTTAATTCTGCTTTTCTAAGGGCGTTGGACGACACAACTACAAGGGTGCAAAACCTGACCAACAGCGAGGGCCGGTATCCAAGCATGCGATGTCGGTGCTCCATTCCAAAACCATGGAAGACCAATAAGAAAGGAAAAAAATATGCTTGCCAAAGTATCCAAAATCGCAACCTCAGTCATGCTGGGAACTCTGCTTGCCGGTGCCACCGGCACAGCCATGGCCGCCGACAACAAGACGGTGCTGACCCTGGTTGCCCAGCAGGAAACCGCATGGGTCAAGAACTTCAACCCCTTCCTGCAAGCGGGTCTGCTCCACACCACCCGTCACTTCATCTATGAGCCGCTGGTGATCTTCAACGATATGCAGGGTGGCAAACCCGTCTATCGTCTGGCTACCCACTACGCCTTCAGCGATGATCTGAAATCCGTCACCTTCGACCTGCGCGAAGGGGTCAAGTGGTCCGATGGTGAAGCCTTCACCGCCGACGACATCCTCTTCTCCTTCAACCTGGTCAAGGCCAACAAGGCGCTGGACGAGCGCTCCATCTGGACCCAGATCAAGGGTGTCGAGAAGCTGGGTGACCACAAGGTCAAATTCGACCTGGCCGAGATCAACACCAACGTGGTGAACGACCTGGTGCTGGTGCCCATCGTGCCGGAGCATCAGTGGAAGTCGGTGAAAGACCCGGTGGCCTTCACCAACGACAAGCCGGTCGGGACCGGTCCCTTCACCGAAGTGGACAACTTCTCCGCCCAGCTCTACACCCAGTGCCGCAACCCGCACTACTGGGACAACGCCAGCCTCTCCATCGACTGCCTGCGCATGCCGCAGATGGCCACCAACGACCAGGTACTGGCCGCCGTGATGAAGGGTGACGTGGACTGGTTCGGCTCCTTCGTGCCGGACATCGAGCGTCTCTACGTCGGCAACGATCCCAAGAACAACAAGTACTGGTTCCCCGCCTCCGGCACAGTGGCGTTCAACGTCAACTTCCAGAGCAAGAACCCGGGCAACCACGAAGCCTTCAACGACATCAACTTCCGCCGCGCCTTCTCCATGGCCATGGACCGCCAGTCCATGGTGGACATCGCAGGCTACGGCTACCCCACCGTCAACGAGTACCCGTCAGGGCTTGGCAAGGCATTCGCTTCCTGGGACAACCCGGACGTCGAGAAGAAGTACGGCAAGTACAACAAGTTCGACCTTGAAGGGGCCAAGGCCCTGCTGAAACAGGCGGGCTACAAGGACTGTGACGGCGACAAGTTCCTCGACACCCCGAGCTGCAAGAAGATCGAGTTCAAAGTGCTGGTACCGAACGGCTGGACCGACTGGGTCAACACCGTCCAGATCGGGGTCGAAGGCCTGCAGGCCCTGGGCCTGAACGCCAAGACCGCCACCCCGGAAGCCACCGTCTGGACCGAGTCCCTGATCACCGGTGACTTCGACGTCGCCCTGCAGGGTTACTTTGCCGGTGCCAACCCGCACAAGTACTTCGAGACCGCCTTCCACTCCCGCAACATGGGTGAGCGCGGCAACCGCTTCGCGGCGCCCCGCTACAAGGATCCCGAGCTCGACAAGCTGATCGACGACTTCACCCAGACCGCCGATGCGGCCAAGCAGAAGGAGATCATGTTCGCCATCCAGGAGCGTGTCGGGGCCAACCAGACCATCATCCCGGTGTTCAACAACCCGACCTGGTACGAATACAGCACCAAGCGCTTCAATGGCTGGTTCAGTGCCGACAACCCGGTCGCCAAGCCGCAGGTTCACCCGGACACTCCGGAGCGTCTGCTGCACGTGCTGTCACTCAAGCCAAACAGCTAATCACCCCGGCCCCCTGCGGGGGGCCCTCTTCCCCGCCATGTCTTCCATCCCCCGCACCTGCCGGGGTTGGGGGAGCTTTGCCCGGCGCGGGGCAGGCTTGCAGTAAAAGGTATCACCATGGGATTTATACTTAGACGCTTCTCCTTCTATCTGGTCGCCTTCCTGGTGGCCGCCACCATCAACTTCCTGCTACCCAGAGCCATGCCGGGAGACCCCGTCTCCGTCATGTTTGCCCGGGCCGGCGCCATGATGGAACCCGCCGCACTGGAAGCCCTCAAAGCCACCTTCGGTTTCGTGGACGGCCCCATCGGCACCCAGTTTCTCACCTATGTGAAGAGCGTCTTCACCTGGGATCTCGGCACCTCGGTGCGCTACTACCCCCAACCGGTTGCCGACGTCCTCGGCCGCGCCATCGGCTGGACCCTGTTCCTGGTGGGCACCTCCACCATTCTGAGCTTCTCCATCGGCTCCATCGTCGGCATCTTCGCCGCCTGGTACCGGGGCGGACGCATGGACAGCATCCTCTCCCCGCTCACCCTGGTGATGCAGGCCATCCCCCCCGTGGTGGTCTCTCTGCTCGCCCTCTTCCTGTTCGGCGTGAGCCTCGGCTGGCTGCCCATCGGCTACGCCTACAGCCCCGAGATCCCCGCCGATTTTGGCTGGGAACACATCAAGAGCATCCTGCTGCACGCCATCATGCCGGTGGGCACCCTGGCCGCGGTGCAGGTAGGGGGCTTTCTCATCACTATGCGCAACAACATGATCAACCTCCTGGGCGAGGACTACATCACCATGGCCAAGGCCAAGGGGCTCTCCAGCAACCGGGTGATCTTCAACTACGGCGCGCGCAACGCCGTGCTGCCCAGCGTCACCGCCCTTTCCATGGCGCTCGGTTTCGTCATCGGCGGATCCCTCATCACCGAGGTGATCTTCAACTACCCCGGCCTGGGACTGACCCTCTATCAGGGCATCCTGGCCCGTGACTACCCCCTCATCCAGGGGCAACTGCTCATCATGACCATCACCATGCTCAGCTTCAATTTCCTGGCGGACGTGCTCTACGTCTTCCTGGATCCCCGTCTGCGTACAGGAGGCAAATAAGATGCGTATGCCGACTATCTTGAAAATCCTGCTGGGCAACAAGAAGGCCGCCTTCGGCCTCGCCATCGTGGTCACCTTCGTGCTGATGGCCCTGTTCGCCCCGCTGCTCGCCAGCAACGAACCCACCAAGCGGGTCGCCCGCCCCCACCAGCCCCCCAGCGTGGAGCTGGTGATGGGTTCCAACCGCATGGGCCACGATCTCTGGGCCCAGTTCACCAACGGCGCCCGCATCTCCCTGATGGTGGGCTTCGGGGCAGGCCTGCTGGTGTGCGCCCTGGCCATCACGGTGGGCATCACCGCCGGCTACTTCGGCGGCGTGGTGGACGAGTGCCTCACCTTCCTGATGAACGTGGTGCTGGTGATCCCGAACCTCCCCCTGTTGCTGGTGCTGGCAAGCTTCATCGGAGAGGCCTCTCCCATGGTGATCGCCCTCATCATAGGGTTGACCTCCTGGGCCTATGGTGCCCGGGTCATCCGCGCCCAGACCCTGGCCCTGCGGGAGAAGGAGTTCGTCATCGCCGCCGAGGTGCTGGGTGAGCCGGCCTGGCGCATCATCCTGGTGGAGATACTGCCGAACCTCATCTCCATCATCGGGGTGAGCTTCATCGGGTCCATCATCTACGCCATCGTCACCGAGGCGACCCTGGAGTTCCTGGGCTTGGGCGACCCCACCGTCGTGAGCTGGGGCATCATGCTCTACAACGCCCAGACCTCGAGCGCCATCCTGGTGGGCGCCTGGTGGGAGATCCTGGCCCCCTGCTTCGCCATCGCCACCCTGGGGGCGGGCCTCGCCATGCTCAACTTCGCCATCGACGAAATCGCCAACCCGCAGCTTCGTTCCCACAAGGGCCTGCGCCGCTGGAAGCAGCTTGCCACTCCCATCACTGCTCAGGAGAAGACAGCATGAAGCCGCAACAACCCCTGCTGTCGGTGCGCCAGCTCTGCGTCGACTACATCACCGAGAGCGGCGACGTGCGCGCCGTCAATTCGGTCAGTTTTGACATCATGCCGGGTGAGGTGTTCGGCCTCGCCGGCGAGTCCGGCTGCGGCAAGTCCACGGTCGCCTTCTCGGTGGCGCGCCTGCACAAACCGCCCGCCTACATCAGCGGCGGCGAGATCCTGTTCAAGGGAGAGAACATCCTCGGCTTCGACGACGAACGACTGCGCAGCTACCGCTGGCGCCAGGCGAGCGTGGTGTTCCAGTCCGCCATGAATGCGCTCAACCCCGTGCTGCGCATGGAGGAGCAGTTCTGCGACGTGCTCTTGGCCCACAACCCCGGCATGACCCGCTATGAGGCGATCAAGCGCGCCCAGGAGCTGCTGGAGATCGTCGACATCCACCCGAGCCGGCTCAAGGACTACCCGCACCAGTTCTCCGGCGGCATGCGCCAGCGGCTGGTGATCGCCATCGCCATGGCCCTCAACCCCGAGCTGCTCATCATGGACGAACCCACCACGGCGCTCGATGTGGTGGTGCAGCGGGAGATCCTGCAGAAGGTCTATGCACTGAAAGAGAAGTTCAACTTCTCCATCCTCTTCATTACCCATGACCTCTCCTTGATGGTCGAATTTTGCGATCGCATCGGCATCATGTACGCGGGGGAACTGGTGGAGGTGGCGCCGGCCAAAGCGATCCTGACCGCGCCCCTGCACCCCTACACCCGGGGCCTTGGCAACTCCTTCCCCCCCCTGCACGGGCCCAAGACCGTGCTGGAGGGGATCCCTGGCAGCCCACTCAATCTGCTGGAGGTGCCGGTGGGCTGCCGCTTCCAGGCACGCTGCGCCAAGGTGCATGAGCGCTGCCGCCAGGAATACACCCGGCTGGCCGAGATCCGGCCCGGCCAACAGGCTGCCTGTCACCTTCATGAGGCAGCAGAGGAACAACCGGATCTTCCGATCCATCTGGACAAGGCCGCTGGCTGTTAAGGATGTCTGTCATGCAAATCGCCCAAACCGACGCGCCCATCATCGAGGTCCAGCACCTCTACAAGGACTTCGCCGTCAACTCCAACGCCATCAAGAGCGGCAAGATGCGGGCGCTGTCCGACATCACCTTCAACCTGCACCGGGGCCGCGCCCTGGCAGTGGTGGGGGAATCCGGCTCCGGCAAGAGCACCATCGCCAAGATCATCGCCAAGATGTACAAGCTCTCCAACGGCCGCATCCTCTACCGTGGCCGGGATCTGGAGGAGTTCAACAAGGGCACCGCCCTGCTGGACTATCGCCAGAGCGTGCAGATGGTGTGGCAGGATCCGTTCGGTTCACTGAATCCGACCCACACCATCTACCACCACATCGCCCGCCCCCTGCTGCTGCACAGCAAGGTGAGTGACAAGCGGGATCTGCCCGACATGGTCTATGGCCTCCTTGAAAAGGTGGGGCTGACCCCCGCCAAGGCGACCGCGGCCAAGTACCCGCACCAGCTCTCCGGCGGCCAGCGCCAGCGGGTCAACATCGCCCGCAACCTGGCGGTGGAGGCGGAAGTGGTGCTGGCGGACGAACCCACCTCCATGCTCGACGTCTCCATTCGCATCGGCATCCTCAACCTGATGGAGCAGATGAAGAACGAGCTCGGCGTCTCCATGCTCTACATCACCCACGACATCGCCACTGCCCGCTACGTGGCGGAAGATCTGGCGGTGATGTACGTGGGTCACATGGTGGAGTGGGGGGAGGTGGACGAGATCCTGCACCACCCCCAGCACCCCTACACCCAGTTGCTCATCTCGGCGGTGCCGGATCCCGAGAAGAGCATCCACGCCGAGCTGGAGGGAGGCCGCAAAGGGGAAATCCCGCTCTGGACCCCGGAATCCCGGGGCTGTCCCTTTGCCGGGCGCTGCCATCAGGCCATGCCCCGCTGCAAGGAGAGCCTGCCGCCGGTGACCCGGCTCGCCGACAACCACTTCGTGCGCTGCTACCTCCACGAGCAGGGGTAAGCAGGCCCGCGGCCGGGCGCCGTCGCCCGGCCATGCCTCGCGTCGGGGCCGCAAGGCCCCGCAATGAGCCTCGCCCGTCAGGGGCGAGCCTTCGGAGTAAGACCTTGATGGAACTTTTGATCAACCAGGTGGGTTACGAATGTGACGGGGAGAAGAGCGTCCTGCTGCAGTGCGGCGCCGACCTCGATATCCGCGGCCACGTCAGGTTGCTGCGCCAGGAGGACGACCACCTTTTGCTGGAGGCGCCTCTGGTGGCAGCGGGATGCGTCCCCGGCTGGCAGGGGCGCCACTACTGGCGGGCCGATTTCTCCGCCTTCACCGAGCCCGGCCACTACCGGCTGGAGGCCGTCGTGACCACGGAAGCGCAGGAGCATCTGGTGCGCTCCCCCCCCTTTGCCATCGACCGGGGGCTGCTGGCGCGCCGCTGCCTCTCCGATGTCATCCACTACTTCAAGGGACAACGCGCCAGCGGCACCTTCGACCGGGCGGACCGCAGGGCACGCCTCTTTGGCACCGATCAGCGCCGGGACGTACATGGCGGCTGGTTCGACGCCAGCGGCGACATGAGCAAGTACCTGAGTCACCTCTCCTACGCCAACTACCTCAATCCCCAGCAGACCCCCATGGTGGTCTGGTCCCTGCTCAAGTGCCGGGAACTCCTGGCGACACGTCGTGACATCGACGGGGTGAACCTGTGCAAACGGCTCAATGACGAGGGGCTGCACGGGGCGGATTTTCTCTGCCGGATGCAGGACGAGCGCGGCTTCTTCTACATGACCCTGTTCGACAAGTGGAGCAAGGATCCCGAGCAGCGGGAGCTGTGCGCCTATTCGACCCAGCAGGGGATCAAGTCCGCCCGCTGGCAGGCGGGTTTTCGCCAGGGGGGCGGCATGGCCATCGCCGCCCTGGCCCGCGCCGCCCGGGAACCGAGTGGCGGCGACCTTGACACAAGCCAGTACGCCGAGGCGGCCAGACGCGGCTACCTGCACCTGCGCGAGCACAACCTCGTCTACCTGGACGACGGGGTCGAGAACATCATCGACGACTATTGCGCCCTGCTGGCGGCGGTCGAGCTCACCAGAACGCTGGGCGCCGAGTGGCTCGCCGAGGCGCGGGATCGGGCCGGCCGGTTGTGCGCCCGCCAGCGCGCCCACCCCGATCTCGGCCACCATTGGGCCGCCAACGACGATGGCTCTCGCCCCTACTACCACGCCGCCGAGGCGGGCCTGCCGGTGCTGGCGCTGCTGGAATATCTCGCCATCGAGCCGGATCCGGCGCGCCAGTGGGCGGCCCGGACCGTCGCCGAGCAGGCCCTGGCGGCCGAGCTGGCTCTCGCGGCCCGGGCAGGCAATCCCTTCGCCCTCGCCCGCCAGTATGTGAAAGGGGTCGATGAGGCGCCCCGGGTGAGCTTTTTCATGCCCCACCACAACGAATCCGGTTACTGGTGGCAGGGGGAGAACGCCCGGCTGGCATCGCTCGCTACCATGGCATTTGCTGCCGCACAGCACCTGCCCGGGCAGAGCGCACTGCTGAGCACCTTCGGCCAGCAGCAGCTCGACTGGATCCTGGGGAGAAACCCCTTCAACGCCTGCATGCTGGCGGGTCAGGGCATCAACAACCCGGAATACACCGCCGGCTACCCCAATGCGCAGGGGGGGATCTGCAACGGCATCACCGCCGGCTTCGATGACGAAAATGACGTGGCCTTTATTCCAGAGGCGTACAAGGATCGGCTGGATCAGAACTGGCGCTGGGGGGAGCAATGGATCCCGCACGCCGCCTGGTTCGCCCTGGCCATCACCTGGCAGAGCGCACAAGGAGGCCACCATGATTGAGAGCGGTTCACACATCACTGGCACCGGGGAGAGCCCTGGATCCTCCATACCGCCAGCCAGGTTTACCCTGGCCGTCACCTGGCAAAGCGCGCAGGGAGGCCCCCATGATTGAGTTCTGGGTCGGGGTGGACGGCGGCGGCACCCACACCCGGGCCCGCATTCGCAACAACGCAGGCAAGCTGCTCGGCGAGGGGCGCGCCGCCGGCTCCAATCTGGAGCTGGGCATCGCCCTCGCCCACGGCCATGTACTGGCTGCCATCGATCAGGCCCGCATCGACGCGGGTCTGCCCAGGGAGAGCGAACAACGGATGGGAGTCGGGCTCGCACTCGCCTCCGCCGAGCTCGCCGACTGCTACCACGCCATGCTGACCATGCCCTTCCCGTTTGCGCGGGTGAAGCTCACCTCCGATGCCTTTGGTGCCTGCCTCGGCGCCTTCGACGGCCAGGAGGGGGCCATCCTCATCGCGGGCACCGGCTCGGCGGGGCTCATCTACCGGGAGGGACGCCTTCGCACCTGCTCGGGTCGCGGCTTCCCCGTCTCGGATCTCGGCAGCGGCGCCTGGCTCGGGCTGCGCGCCATCCAGCAGTCCCTGCTCTGCCACGACGGCATCCTGCCCCCCAGCACCCTGGCGGTGCGTCTGATGGATCACTTCAAGCGGGATCAGGCCGAGGTGGTGCGCTGGGCTGCGCGCGCCATCCCGGCCGACTATGGCCGCTTCGCCCCCTGGGTATTCGATGCCGCAAGCGACGGGGACGAGCTCGCCACCGCCCTGCTGGATGAGACCTGTGCCCAGCTCGGCATGCTGCTGGAGGGCATGACCCAGCTCGGGGCAGACCGGATCGCCCTGCTGGGCGGCATCGGCACGCGCCTCGCCCCCCGTCTGGGCCACTTCCATCTGATCGCCCCCAAGCGCGACGCGCTGGAGGGGGCCATCCTGTTTGCCAGGACGGAGACGCTGCCATGTCTGCATCCCTGAGCCTGGTCGGGCCGACAACACCTGCGGGACAGGTTCCCGTTTCCTTCACCCCATCAGAGGAATTCCCATGTCCGCACCCCTGATCCACACCCGGGTCGATCACCGTGACGGTGACGATGTCTGGTTTCGCTTCACCCTGAGCCAACTGCCAGCAGCCCCCTGGAAACTCCACTTCTGCCTCGCCCGCCAGATCGATCCCCACTCGATCGAAGGGGGCGCCCTGGAGCGCCAGAGCGGCAGTTACAAGGTCATTGTGCCCCACGAGGGGGTGAACGAGCTGCGCTTCTGCTGTCGCAACACCCCGCTCAAGCATGACTCCGATATGCCCAAGGGTTTTTTCCTGAGCCTGGAGAGCAAGGGACAGCTGCAACCCCTGGTGCTGGAGGGGGAAGACCTTGGCCTGACCAACCCGCCCTCCCCGGGCCCCGACCTGCCACCGGTGGAGGCCGTCAACGGCCTCGTGCCCCAGCCCGCCCACCTGATTTATACAGAAGGCAACTTCCGGCTGGCCGAGCGGGCCCACGTCGACGGCCCCATTCCCCTCGCCTCCCTGCTCGTCCATTTCAACGAGCTGACAGGCCTGGCTCTGACCCAGGATCACGATGCGGAGATCCACCTCGTCGAGGCGACACTTCCCCCCGAGGGGTATGAGCTCACCATCACGCCGGAAGAGATCGTCATCCGGGCCGCCGGCGAGGCGGGCTGGCGCCACGGGCTGGTGAGCCTGGCCCAGTGGGCGCTGCAACACGGAGAGAGCCTGCCCTGCCTGACGGTGCGGGATGCACCGCGCTTCGGTTTTCGCGGCATCTTCCTCGACTGTGCCCGCCACTTCCACTCCATCGCCACCCTCAAGCGCCTGCTCAAGCAGATGAGCCTCTACAAGTTCAACCGCTTCCACTGGCACCTCACCGATGACGAGGGGTGGCGCCTTGAGATCAAGGCCTTCCCCCAGCTGACCGCCGTGGGAGCCTGGCGCGGCCATGGCCTGGCGGTGGGGCCCCAGCTGAGCGGCGGCCCCGACCCTTATGGCGGTTACTACACCCAGAGCGAGGTGCGCGAGCTGGTCGCCTACGCCGCCGGGCTTGGCATCACGATCATTCCGGAAATAGACATCCCGGGGCACTGTCACGCCGCCATCAAGGCGCTGCCCGAGCTGCTGGTGGAAGAGGCAGACCGCTCCCGCTACCTCTCGGTGCAATATTTCGACGACAACGTGCTCAACCCGGCCCTGCCCGGCACCTACCGATTCCTGGACACCGTGATGGACGAGGTGTGCGATCTCTTCCCAGGGAGTCAGGTTCACATGGGGGGGGACGAAGTGCCCACCGGCGTCTGGACCGACAGTCCCGCCTGCCAGCAGCTGATGGCCGAGCAAGGGTATCAGGATTGCCGCGAGCTGCAGGGCCACCTGCTGCGTCACTGCCAGCAATACCTGGCCCGCAAGGGCAAGCAGATGCTGGGGTGGGAAGAGATACTGCACGGTGACAAGGTGAGCCGGGAGGCCACCGTCTTCGCCTGGACCAGCTTCCAGGCCGGCCTGGATGCCGCCGCATCCGGTTACCCCGTGGTGATGGCGCCTGCCCAGCACCTCTATCTGGATCTCGCCTGGAGTCAGGACATCCACGAGCCGGGACTCTACTGGGCGGGTACCCTCAACCTGGCGCAGGTGCATGCATGCGATCCTGCCCCGGCCGATTTCCATGCCAACGATAACATCCTGGGGGTGCTGAGCCCCTTGTGGTCGGAACTGATCACCTCTCGCGATCGTCTCGACTACATGTTGTTCCCGCGCATGCTGGCCACGGCAGAGGTGGCCTGGAGCACTCCCGCCCGCAAGGTGTGGGAGCACTTCGTCGCCCGTCTGCCCGGCCAGCTGCACATCCTCGACCAGTTGCAAGTGCGTTACCGGGTGCCACAGAGGTAGTGTTATCTTTTTCTTTTCGGCGACCTTTTGGTCGCCGTTTTTTTACCCATCTACAACAAAAACCCAACCTAGCCCCTACTTTTCATCTGCCTTTGTTGGCAAAATAAGGCCCCCGATGAAACCAGACAGGGGATGCACCTCCCTGCGGTTCCGCCACAATAACAATCAGCAAACAGATCGGAGCTTACCCTTATGGCCCGCAAACACGCCCAGGTCGTGGACAGTGAAGTGGAATTTCCCGCCGACGTGCAACTCGTTTCCACCACGGATCTGCGCGGCGTCATTACCTACGCCAACCCCGCCTTCTGCCGCATCGCCGGTTACCAGGTCGATGAACTGGTCGGCCACAACCACAACCTGGTTCGCCACCCCGACATGCCCAAGGCCGCCTTCGCCGACCTCTGGGATCGCCTCAAGGAGGGCAACCCCTGGCGGGGAGTGGTGAAAAACCGCTGCAAGGATGGCCGCTATTACTGGGTCGACGCCTACGTCACCCCCATCTACGAGCACGGCAAGATAAGCGGCTACCAGTCGGTGCGCTGCAAGCCCGACCCCCAGCTCAAGCAGGCTGCCGCCCAGGCCTATCGGGCCCTGCTTTCGGCCGAGCAACGGGGCACCCCGGCCCGCCCCTCGCTGCGCCGTTTCAGGCCGCTGATGCTCGGCCTGCCGCTGCTGGCGCTGCTGGTCTGGGCCGCCCTCACCCAAGGCCCCCTCACCGCGCTGCTGATGCTGCTTCCCCCCCTCGCCATTGCGGGCGCCTACTGGCGCGAGCTCATCGCCTTGCCCCGCTATCTCAGGCAGCTCGGTCAGCAATATGACAGCCTGACCCGGCTGGTCTATTCGGGGGATGCCCCGGGTGCCATCGCCGATTTTCACCTGAAGATGCTGCAGGCCCGGATCCGCACCGTGCTGGGGCGGGTCGACGATGCCACCCATCCGCTTCAGGCCCTGGCAACCGATCTGCAAGACTCCTCACACCGCGCCTTCCTCGACATCAACGAGCAGGATGCCCAGACCCAGCAGATGGCGGCCGCCATGACCCAGATGGCCAGCACCGCCCACGAAATCGCCCGCAACATCCAGGACACCAACGGCCAGGTGACCGAGGCGCGCAGCAGTTGCCAGAGCACGGTGGAACAGCTGGACCAGACCCAGCAGCAGATGACCAGGCTGGCCAGCCAGGCGGAGCAGGCCTTCCACTCCGCGGTGGAGCTCGCCAGCGAGTCGGAGCGCATTGGCAGCGTGATGGGTGAAATCCAGGGCATCGCCGAGCAGACCAACCTGCTGGCCCTCAACGCCGCCATCGAGGCCGCCCGTGCCGGCGAGCAGGGGCGCGGCTTTGCGGTGGTGGCGGACGAGGTGCGCACCCTGTCGACCCGTACCCACAAGGCGACCGAGCAGATCCAGGGCAGCATCAGCCAGATCCAGCACACCCTGGAGCGCTGGCAGGGCATGATGCAGGACAACCTGGCCCAGACCCGGGAATGTGTCGAGATGACCCGCCAGGGATCAGGCAACCTGCACCTGGTGCTGGGGGAAATCGATCAGGTGACCGAATTCTCCACCCAGATCGCCGCCGCCGCGGAGCAGCAGCAGGTGGTGGTGGAGGAGATCAGCCGCAACATCCACCAGATCTCCGAATACTCTCGCGCCAACAGCCAGAAGATCCAGGCGGTGGACGACTCCAGCCAGGAGCTGCTCAGGCGGGCCCGCGAGCTCAGGGGACTGAGCCAGACCTTCGGCTGACAGATTGCAAGCCCCATGACAGAAGCGCCACAATGGCGCTTCTGCTGTTTTTGACGAGCCATCATCATGAGAACGAACGCGCCCCCCCTGGACAAGACAGCCCGCATCGAGGCGATCCTGGCCCTGATCCCCCCCGGCCGCGTGGTGAGCTACGGCCAGGTGGCGGATCTCGCGGGCCTGCCCGGACGGGCAAGACTGGTGGGAAAAGTCTTGCGGGAAACCGACAAGGTGCTGCCCTGGCATCGGGTGCTGGGGGCGGCAGGCACCATTTCGCTGCCAAAAGGATCCGCAGGCTTTGATAAGCAAGCAGGGCTGCTGCAGGAGGAGGGGGTGCCCGTGATTGGCGGGCGGGTCAGGATGCGGGAGTGGCAGTGGCAGCCCGACCTGGCCGAGCTGCTCTTTCTGGTTCCCTTCTGACGAGGCTGGCACGCCCCGAAGGGATGGGCGTTCTTGCAACAAAGGGAGGGCCTCTGTGGTCGCCCTCCGTCACGTTCCTTCCCTAGTCGCCGGCAATGGGCCCCAGAATGTCATCGCTGCGCACCTGTACCGGGATGGTCTCATCCTCCCGTTGCAAGAGCACCAGCAGACTCTGTCTGTCCACCTCCAGCACATAGGCTGTCCCTTCACGGGTCAGGCAGGTCATGCCCGGCCGTATTTCATGTATCTCCATGACAACTCCCTGTCTTGCGCTGCCATCCATGCAGCCATTCCAGTATATCGCCATCCACCAACAAAGAAGCCCCTCGCAAGGGGCCTCTTTCATCATGCGGTGAGCGGCGTCGCCATCAGGCTTTCTTCGCCTTGGGCAGGCTCTCCTGCCATTTTCCGTTGTCGTAATGGGCTGTCCAGCCGGTCGCCTTGCCGTTGACCTCGGTCATCACGTACTGCTCCTTGGTCTTGCGGCTGAAGCGCACCACGGAGGCGTTTCCGTCAGGATCTGACGCCGGGGCGTCCGCCAGGTACTGGTGCTTGGGAGAGAGGCGATCGCGGAAGCGCTTGAGCTCCTCCACCAGGGGCGCACGGGTCTCGCGGGATTTGGGGAAGTTGCTGGCGGCCAGGAAGAGGCCGGCGGCGCCGTCCCGCAGCACGAAGTGGGCGTCGGACTGGGTGCATTTCAGCTCGGGCAGGGGTACCGGATCCTCTTTCGGCGGTGCAATGTCGCCATTTTTCAGGATCTTGCGGGTGTTCTTGCAGCTCTCGTTGGTGCAACCCATGTATTTGCCGAAACGGCCGTTCTTGAGTTGCATCTCGGAGCCGCAGCGATCGCACTCGATGCTCGGCCCTTCGTAGCCCTTGAGCTTGAACTGCCCCTGCTCCACCTCGTAGCCATCGCAATCCGGGTTGCGACCGCAGACGTGCAGCTTGCGGCTGTCGTCGATGATGTAGGCGTCCATGGCGGTGCCGCAGATCCCGCAACGATGCTTGGCACGCAGCGCATCGGTTTCCGCCTCGTCCCCGTCGGTGGCGGAGACGAACTCGTCCGCACTGACCAGGTTGATGGTCTTCTTGCAGCGCTCCTTGGGCGGCAGGGCATAACCGGAGCAGCCGAGGAAGACGCCGGTGGTGGCGGTACGGATACCCATCTTGCGGCCACAATCCGGGCAGTCGATGTCGGTCAGCACCATCTGGTTGGCACGCATGCCCCCCTCTTCATGGGGCTTGTCGGCCTGCTCCAGCTCCTGGGTGAACTCGGCGTAGAAGGCGTCGAGCACCTTCTTCCACTCCAGGCTCCCCTCTGCGATGCCGTCGAGCTTGTCTTCCATCTTGGCGGTGAACTCGTAGTTCATCAGCTCGACGAAGTTCTCCACCAGGCGGTCGGTGACGATCTCCCCCATCTTCTCGGCGAAGAAGCGGCGGCTCTCGACCCGCACATACCCACGGTCGACGATGGTGGAGATGATGGAGGCGTAAGTGGACGGACGGCCGATGCCGCGCTTTTCCAGCTCGCGCACCAGGGCCGCTTCGGTGAAGCGGGCGGGCGGCTTGGTGAAGTGCTGGCGCGGATCCAGCTTGACCAGTTTCAGCACCTCGCCGACGGTCACCGCCGGAAGCTGGCTGTCTTCACCCTTGCGGCCCATGGGCGGCAGGGCCTTGGTCCAGCCGGCGAAGCGCAGGGTGCGACCGCGCGCCTTGAGCTCGAACTCCCCTGCCTTGACGGTCAGGGTGGAGGAGTCGTACTGGGCCGGGGTCATCTGGCAGGCGACAAATTGGCGCCAGATGAGGTCATAGAGCCGCATGGCATCGGGCTCCATCCCTTCCAGCATCTCGGCAGTCACCTGGACGCTGGAGGGGCGGATCGCCTCGTGGGCCTCCTGGGCATTGGCCTTGGCGCCGTAGAGGTTCGGCTCGCTCGGCAGGTAGGCGGCACCATACTGCTCGCCGATGTATTCCCGCACCGCGTCCACCGCCTCTTTGCTGAGGTTGGTGGAGTCGGTACGCATATAAGTGATGTAACCCGCTTCATAGAGACGCTGGGCCATCATCATGGTCTTCTTGACCCCGAAGCTCAGACGGGTAGAAGCCGCCTGCTGCAGGGTGGAGGTGATGAAGGGAGCGGACGGCTTGGAGCCGGTCGGCTTGTCTTCCCGGTTCACCACCTTGTAGTCGACCCCTTCCAGGGCCGCCACGGCGGCGAAGGTCTCGGCCTGGGTCACCGGCTTGAAATCGGCTCCGTTGCGGCTGACCACCTCCATGCGCAGCTCGCTCTTCTCGGCGGTGAGCAGGTCGGCGTTGAGATCCCAGAACTCCACCGGCACGAACGCCTTGATCTCCCGCTCCTTGTCGACGATGAGGCGCACCGCGACGGATTGCACCCGACCGGCGGAGAGGCCGCGGGCCAGCTTTTTCCACAAGAGCGGGGAGACCATGTAGCCCACCACCCTGTCGAGGAAACGACGGGCCTGCTGGGCGTTGACGCGATGAATGTTCAGCTCGGACGGCTGGGCGAACGCCTCCTGGATGGCGCTCTTGGTGATCTCGTTAAACACCACGCGCTTGTAGCGGCTGTCGTCGCCACCGATGATCTCGCGCAGGTGCCAGGCGATCGCTTCCCCCTCTCTATCCAAGTCGGTTGCGAGATAGATGGTGTCGGCCTTGGCGGCCAGACTTTGCAACTCGCTGACCACTTTTTCCTTGCCGGGCAAAATCTGGTAGTTGGCCTGCCAGCCTGCGGTCGGGTTGATGCCCATCCTTGAGAACAGGGCGTTGCGATCCTTGGCCGCCTTCTCGGATTCGCTGAGCTTGATGCCGCGAATGACAGGTTTTTTGGGCTCGGTGCTGGCGCTGCCGCTGGTCGGCAGATCGCGCACGTGGCCTACGCTGGATTTCACCACGTAGTCCTTGCCCAAATATTTGTTGATGGTCTTGGCCTTGGCCGGAGACTCCACGATGACCAGTGATTTGCCCATGCTGTAACTATTATCCTCATTGCACCCGACGGGGTTGGCGTGCGGTTTTGTGGGGCTGTATAAGAGATTTGACGGGAAAAAGCAATCTTGCGGGTCAATTTGCCCGACAGCCCGAACCGCCCTGCTTCTTTATTTATTAATGCGAAGCCGGGGCGCGGGAAGCAACCGCTTTTTTGTTTTTATGCTATATCCCCCCCTTTTTTAGATTGGAAATGACATATCCAGCCACCCTTGTGACATAAAAACCCATTCTGGTTATCAGCTTGTTACAAAGGATGAAATCTCTTTATAATGGCCGCACACCGCAGCTTTGTGCGCGGAAGGAACCGCTCCCCATATAAAAATCGAAAGGATGTGATCATGAAGCACTTCGAGGTCAACTTCGACGGCCTGGTCGGCCCCACCCACAACTATGCCGGCCTCTCCTATGGCAACGTCGCCTCCCAGAGCAACGCCAAAGAGGCCTCCAACCCCAAGGAAGCGGCCAAGCAGGGGCTGCGCAAGATGAAGGCACTGACCGACCTCGGCATGGTGCAGGGCGTGCTGGCGCCACAGGAGAGACCGGATCTCGCGACCCTGCGCCGCCTGGGCTTCACCGGCAACGATGCCAGCGTCCTGACCCAGGCCGCCAGACAGGCCCCCGCCGTGCTGGCCGCCTGCTATTCGGCCTCCAGCATGTGGACCGCCAACGCCGCCACCGTCTCCCCGAGCGCCGACACCCAGGATGGCCGCATTCACTTCACCCCCGCCAACCTGACCAACAAGTTCCACCGCTCCTTGGAGCCCGAGGTGACCGGGCGCATCTTGCGGGCCGTGTTCAACAACGATCGCCACTTCTATCACCACCAACATCTGCCGGAGAACGACCACTTCGGTGACGAAGGCGCCGCCAACCACACCCGGCTGTGCCGCGCCTATGGCGAGGCCGGGGTCGAGCTGTTCGTCTATGGCCGCAGCGCCTTCGACGTCTCCCAGCCCGCCCCCAAACGCTATCCGGCCCGCCAGACCCTGGAAGCGAGCCAGGCCATCGCCCGCCTGCATGGCCTGGGGGATGAGAGCGCGGTCTTCATCCAGCAGAACCCGGACGTGATCGATCAGGGGGTGTTCCACAACGATGTCATCGCGGTGGGCAACCAGAACGTGCTCTTCTTCCACCAGCAGGCGTTCCTCCATACCGAGGCTGCGCTGGCCGAGGTGCGTACCAAGTTCGGCGACGGGGAACTGCACTTCATCGAGGTGCCGACCAGCGAAGTGTCGGTGCAGGATGCGGTGAAATCCTACCTGTTCAACACCCAGATCCTCACCCTGCCATCCGGCGAGATGGCGATCATCGCCCCCACCGAATGCCGCGACAACCCGGCGGTGTCCGCCTATCTGGCCAGGCTGGTGACCCTGGGCACCCCCATCAAGGACGTCCACTACATGGACGTGAAGCAGAGCATGAGAAATGGCGGCGGCCCCGCCTGTCTGCGCCTGCGGGTTGCCATGAACGACACCGAGCTCGCCGCGGTCAACCCGGCCTGCCTCATCACCGACAGCCAGTTTGCCCGCCTGGATCAGTGGGTCGAGAAGCACTATCGCGACAGCCTGGCGCTGGACGATCTGCGGGACCCATCCCTGGTGCTGGAGACCCGCACCGCCCTGGACGAGCTGACCCAGATCCTGAAACTCGGCTCCGTCTACCCCTTCCAGCGCTGAGGTGCGCCATCGGCCTGCAGAGCCGACGCAATAAAAAAAGAGAGCCGGGCAATGCCCGGCTCTCTTTTTAGTCCTTTGCACTGAGCTATAAAACCTGTTCACGAGCTGTAGCGAGAGATCGTCAGCAAGGTGAAGAGCAGCGCAGGAACCGGAGTGTGTAGATACACATGAGGATTCCGAGCAGCACATGAGCCTTGGTCACGACTTCGCAGTAAGCTCGAAACAGGTTCTCAGCGCCAGGGGCTCTGCTGCCACAGCCGACCAAGGCCGGCCTCCAGCCCCAGTGCCGCCTGCTTGCCAAGCTTCTGGGTCAGGCTCCTTGGTTTGCTGTAGCGGATGCCGACCACCTTGTGATGGCTGGCCTGGGCCAGCAGGTAGTCATCGCTGGTGCAAAGCGCATCCACCAGACCGAGCTGCTTGGCCTGGCTCGCCAGCCAATGCTCGCCGGTGGTCACCTTGTCGATGTCGAGACCGGGTCTGTGCTCGGCCACGAAGGCCTTGAACTGCTCGTGGATGGCCCCCAGCTCCTCGCGAAACTTCTCCCGCCCCAGATCGTCGTTCTCGCCGAACATGGTGATGGTGCGCTTGTACTGGCCTGCGGTGTGCATCTCGAATTCGATGTCGTGCTTCTTGAGCAGCTTGTTGAAGTTCGGCATCTGGGCAATCACCCCGATGGAGCCGACGATGGCGAACGGCGCCGCCAGGATCTTGTCCGCGACGCAGGCCATCATGTAGCCACCGCTCGCCGCCACCTTGTCGATGGCCACGGTCAGCGTGATGTCCTTGTCCCGCAGCCGCTGCAACTGGGAGGCGGCCAGGCCGTAGCCATGCACCACGCCGCCGCCGGATTCGAGGCGCAGCAGCACTTCGTCCCCGGGCCGGGCCACGCCTATCACGGCACTCACCTCTTCCCGCAGGGATGCCACCTCCTTGGCATCCATGCTGCCGTTGAAGTCGATGACGAACAGCCGGCTGCGCTCATCCTCTCCCTTGGCTTTGGCCTTGTGCTCCGCCTTGCGGGTCTTCTCCATCTGCTTGCGCTCGGCCTTGCCCGCCAGGGCTGCCTGCAGTTGATGGCGCCCCTGCTCCAGCTCGCCGGAGAGATCGGTCACCACCAGTTCCCCCTTGCGGGATTTGGGCTGGCGGCTGCTCGCCACCATCAGAATGACGGCGCCGATGGCCAGCAAGAAGGTGAGGGTCTTGGCCAGAAACAGGCCGTATTCGGTCAAAAATGCCACTTGATGCTCCGCGCTATGTCCGGTTTTTTCACATAGTAAGGAGTTTGCCCCCCTCGCGCAAAAACTCTGCCATCTCCCGTGCCAAGGACGGAGGGATCGACGCTATCGCCCTGTTTTATTCACATTTTTGCCGTCTCATACTGGTCAACTGCCGGGCCGGGTCAGTACACTTGCCCACTCGATTCGTTGCGCCAAGCCGCCAGGCATTGTTAACAGGAGTCCACATGCTCGACTATCAGGCCCCCCGTGATCTGCTCAAGGACAAGGTCATTCTGGTGACGGGTGCCGGTGACGGCATCGGCCGCGAAGCGGCCCTCACCTATGCTGCCCACGGCGCCACCGTGATCCTGCTCGGGCGTACCAGTGCCAAGCTGGAGGCGGTCTACGACCAGATTGAAGCGGCCGGTCACCCCCTGCCCGCCATCGTACCAGTGGACTTGAAAGGGGCTACTGCCGCCCACTACCGCGGCATGGCGGAGACCTTCGCCCAGCAGTTCGGCCGCCTCGATGGCGTGCTGTTCAACGCCGGGCTGCTCGGCACCCTGTCGCCGTTCGAACACATTCAGGAACAGGAGTGGGACGAGGTGATGCAGGTCAACGTCAAATCCGAATTCCTGCTGACCCAGGCGCTGCTGCCCCTCCTTCGCCAGACCGCCAAGGAGCACGGCGAGGCGTCCATCGTCTACACCTCCTCCAGCGTGGGCCGCAAGGGGCGCGCCTACTGGGGCACCTATGCCATTTCCAAGTTCGCCGTCGAAGGCATGATGGAGGTGCTGGCGGACGAGCTGGAGAACACCAGGGTGCGGGTCAACACCCTGAACCCGGGCGGCACCCGCACCAGGATGCGGGCCAGCGCCTTCCCGGCGGAAGATCCGCAAACCCTCAAGACCCCGGCCGATCTGATGCCCCTCTATCTCTACCTGATGGGGCGTGACAGTCAGGGCCAGAGCGGCAAGACCTTCGTGGCCCAGCCCAAATAAATCAACAAATCAACCGGATGGGATTACAGTGAAGAGGGGGTGCCAAGGCGCGCCCTGTTGAATCCCATCGGCCCCAGACAGGTTGCACTATGTTTCGTCCCAAGAGCACGTTTGAGCAATGGCGGATCTTTCAGGCGGTGGTGGACTGCGGCGGTTATGCCCAGGCTGCCGAGGCGCTGAACAAGAGCCAATCCTCCCTCAATCATGCGGTTGCCAAGCTGCAACAGAGTCTGGGGGTGGCCCTGCTGGAGGTGCGGGGGCGCAAGGCGGTGCTGACGCCGGCGGGGGAGATCTTCCTCAAGCGGGCCCGCCAGCTCAGCCAGCAGGTGGAAGAGCTGGAGAACCTGGCCAACAACCTGGAGCGGCAGTGGGAGCCGCAGATCAACCTCTATGTGTCCGTGGTCCAGCCGCGGGAGCGCCTCTACCGGGCGCTGGCCCACTTCTATCCCCGCAGCCGCGGTTGCCGCATCAACCTGCATGAGCGGATCCACTGCCACTTCAATGCGCTGCAGGCAGGAGATCTGATGCTCTCCGAGCACCTGCCCCAGGATCGCACCGGCCTGCCGCTGGACGAAGTCTGTCTGCTTCCTCTGTGCGCAGTGGGCCACCCCCTTGCGGAGCAGGGAGAGCCCATCACCGCCGAGGTGCTGGCCAGCCACAACCAGATAAGCCTGCATCCCCCCATCCACCGCTCGGTGGACTGGAACGATGCGGACGACACCGGCTGGAAGGCGACCCACTATCATGAGGTGCTCAACATGGTGCGCCTTGGCATGGGTTACGCCTGGGTGCCCCGCCACCTGGTGCAGGAGGAGCTCGCCGAGGGCTCGCTGGTGCAGCTCGATCTCACCGGCGGCAACGAACGCTATCTCTACACCTACCTGCTCACCCCCTCGGTGGAGGCGCTGGGGCCGGCGGCCGAGCTGCTGCTGCGCTGCCTGCGCATCGAATACCAGGGAGAGAACCCCAGGTAAGGCCGCTTCTTCCCCGCACGACCGGGGCACTGGTGCCCGCTCATCCGGGCATCGGCTCCCTTTTGCATCCCCTATACGTTGGGGACCCGCCAGCAGGCGGCCAGCGCCATCAGCGCCAGGGCCGCCGCCACCATGAAGACCCCGTGGAAACTCCAGAGCTCCGCCACCGTCCCCGCGATGGCCCCCGCCATGATGGAGCCGGTGCGGATGCTGTTGGAAAAGAGCGTGGTCGCCACCCCGGCGCGCCCCGGCATCAAGTCCTGGAAATAGGACATGCCGATGCCGGCCACGATGCCGATGAAGATGGCATTGAGCAGTTGCAGCGCAATGAGGGCATGCTGGCTCGACAGGGTCACGAGACCGCCATAGAAACCGACCCCGGCCAGCACCGCCAGCAGCATCATGGGCCGCTTGCCGAAGCGCCGGGTGTAGTAGCCCGCCAGCAGCATGAAGGGGATCTCCAGGGCCGCCGCCGTGCCCATCAGCAAACCGGCCAGCTTCTCCTCCAGCCCCAGCTCGCGGGTGATGTAGAGGGGCATGTTGATGAGGTACATGCTGTTGCAGGTCCACATCAGGGTGGAGGCGATGAAGAGCGCCCGCACCGACGGATCCCGCCAGCTGCTCACCCGCTCCACCTCGCTGTCCATCACCGGCAGCGGCAGGGAGGGAAGCCAGCGCCACACCACGAAGGCGCAGATGACATAGGCCAGCGCCGAGGCCAGATACATCACCTTGAAGCCGTAGCCGATGGCGAGCGCGAAGGCGATGGGCGGCCCGATCACCCAGGCCAGGGAGAACTGGGCCCGCAGCACCGAGCTGAACATGTCGGCCTGTTTGTTGCGGCTGTCGGCGTATTCCCGCGCCAGGGCGAACAGCTGCGGGCTGGCGGTGGCGGTCAGGCTCGCCAGCAGCACCCCCAGGCTCACCAGCAACCAGTACTGCCGGTTCCAGGCAAACAGCAGGGAGAGCACGATGCCGGCAAAGCAGCAGCGCAGGATCAGCTGCTTGCGATCCCCCTTGTTGTCGGAGCGGTGGCCGAGCCACTGGCTGATGAGGATGCCGATCACCGCGTTCACCGTGTAGAAGAGCCCCACCAGGAAGGGGCGCACCTGCACCTCCTCGGCCAGAAACAGGCTCAAGGTCGGCACCTGCAGCGCCACCGCCACCCCGGTCATGAAGGTCACGGCGAGAAACGAGAGAGAGACGGGATCCGGCCTCTTGCGGGCAACAGACAGCAAACTCATAGAGATACCATTGATATGGAAGAAAAAAAGGAGCCAGATGCGGGCGGGCTTGGCGTATGGCGGCGGCTATTTTATGTCATTATCAACAGCCACCTCAAGGGTTGCGGGGGGGCGTCCAAGTCCGTACATTGGAAGCCCATCCAGCGCCAGTACAAGGATTTAACATGTTTGATTTTGACCGGGAAATAGATCGCAGCGGTACCATGAGCCTGAAATGGGACAAATACAAGGGTCAGGATGTCCTGCCCATGTGGGTCGCAGACACCGACTTCGTCTCTCCCCCCGCCGTACTGGAGGCCCTCACCAAACGGGTCGCCCACGGCATCTTCGGCTATTCGCGCCCCTCTCCCCGGCTCATCGAACTGATCGTATCGCGTCTGGCCAGCCGCTATGGCTGGACCATCCAGCCCGAATGGCTCGTCTTCCTGCCCGGGGTGGTGCCGGGCCTCAATCTCGCCTGCAAGGCCTGGAGCCAGCACGGGCGCGGCATCATCACCCCCAAGCCGGTCTACTACCCCTTCCTGCAGGCACCGGGCTTCAATGACCGCCCCCTGCTCACCGTCCCCGTGGTGGAGGAAGAAGGCCGCTGGGTGCTGGATCTCGAAGAGCTTGAGCGTCAGGCCCCCTCGGCGGATCTGCTGCTGCTGTGCAACCCCCACAACCCGGGTGGCACCGTCTTCACCCGGGAAGAGCTGCTGGCCATCGACGCCATCGCCGAGCGCCACAACCTGGTGATCTGCTCCGACGAAATCCACTGCGACCTGCTGCTGGACAAAGATGCCCGCCACATCCCCTATGGTGCCCTGAGCCCGGAGGCGGCCGAACGCTCCGCCGTCATGATGGCGCCGAGCAAGACCTTCAACATCGCGGGGCTGTGCTGCTCCTTCGCCGTGATCCCCAATGCCCGCCTGCGGCTCAAGCTGCAACAGGCGATGCGCGGCATCAGCGCCGACGTCAATCTGCTGGGGTTCGTGGCGGCCGAGGCGGCCTATGAGGGGGGCGAGCAGTGGCTGAATGAACAGCTCGACTACCTGGCCGGCAACCTGGCCCTGATCGAGCAGGCCGTGGCCCGCTGGCCCGGCGTCAAGCTGGCCCGCAACCAGGCCACCTACCTCGCCTGGATCGACATGAGCGCCCTGGGCCTGGACGATCCCGTCGCCTTCTTCGAACAGGCGGGCGTGGGTCTCTCCCCCGGTGCCCAGTTCGGCAACGGCCAGTTCGTGCGGCTCAACTTTGGCTGCACCCGGGCCCGTCTCACCGAGGCCCTGGCCCGCATGGAGAAAGCCATTCTCCAGACCCGCTAGCGAACCGTCCCGGGCGGCGGCCCCAGGCCGCCCGGTGTGCGCAAAAGCGGTAAAATCCGTTCAGCTTCCCGTCTGATACGGATAAGATGAGGCTCATCACCGGATGAGCCCGCCTCCTCCTCATGTTCAGCCACGGTTTCGGTCCACTATGCGCCCATTCGCCTTCTCTGCCCTGTTGCGTCTGTCACGTACCGCCCTGCCCTGGCTTGCGGCCGTGCTGGCGCCCTCCCTCTTCGCCTCTCCCGCCTATGTCACCATCGGTACGGGAGCCCTCAACGGCGTCTACTACCCCACAGGGGGGGCCATCTGCCGCCTGCTCAACGAGGAGAGTGCCCGCCACGGCCTGCACTGCACGGTGCAGAGTACCTCGGGCTCCATCGCCAATCTGGCGGCCCTCGCCAAGGGAGAGGTACAGCTCGCCCTGATGCAGTCGGATGTGCTCTACCATGCGGTGCACGGCACCGGCCCCTTCGCGGGCCAGGCCCCGGACGATCAGCTGCGCAGCCTGTTGCGGCTCCACAAGGAGTCCCTGACCCTGATTGCCAGCGCCACCAGCAACATCACCACCCTGGCCGACATCAAGGGCAAGCGGGTCGATGTCGGCGCCCCCAACTCCGGGGACAGGGTCACCAGCCGGGCCCTGCTCGATGCCATGGGGTGGCGGATCGCCGACTTCAGCCGCCCGCCCGTGATCTCCCCGGGCAACCGGCTGGAGGGGCTCTGTGACGGCACCCTGGATGCCGCCTTCGTGGTCGCCGGTCACCCCAATCAGGCCATCGGCGATCTCACCGGCCGCTGTCAGGCCCGCCTCATTCCCATCGAGGGGGAACAGGTGGACAAGCTGCTCAAGCAGCACCCCTACTATGATCGCAGCCGCATCGGCGCCAACCTCTATCCGGGGCAGACAAGCGGTGTCAACACCTTCGCCGTCACCGCCGAACTGGTGGCGCTGGCAAGCCTGCCCGAGAGCGAGGTGCGCACCCTGCGGGACGTGCTGAACGAGCGGCTCAAGCAGTTCACCCGACTGCATCCGGCACTGACCACCCTCACCTGGGAAGGCATGCAGGCGGGCAGCATCGCCCTGCTCCATCCCGGCATGCTGGATGCCGTGCCCACCCTCCCGGCGGACACCCTCACGGCATCCGGGGCAGGGGCCACCTCGGGCGCCCTGCCAACCTTGCCCCCGGCGAGCAGCGCGGCCACACCGACCGATGGGGCAGGCCCCCAGGAAGGCACCGCGCCACTGGAGGGGTCCGACACCTTGCCGGAGCAGCCGGCCGCCGCGACCCTCTCAACCAGTTCGGGGGCGGCCTCCACCAACCAGGCCCCGGCCCTGACCGAGCCGCCCACACCGGGCAGCGCAACCCTGGCACCAGGCCATCCCCTGACCCCGCCTGAGGCGCCCGCCTCGTCGGCAACGCCGCTGGAGGCGCCATCACCGGAGGCCATGCCGGCCAGCCCGCCCAGCCACGCGGTGGGGACCACAGCCCCCGCCGGGCAATGAACACCAACCAAGAGGCCACCCCAGGGGTGGCCTCTTGGTTATCGGGAACGGGCGCCTGGCCTGTCACGGCGCCAGCAGCAGCGCCGGATTCTGGATCTCCTCCTCCACCCAGTGCAGCAGCTGCTTGATGGCCCGGGACAGCACCTGGTTCTGGCGCACCACGTACCCCAGGCTGGTACCGGGAAAATCGGTGAGCCGGGTCACCGGGGCGGTCAGCTTGAGCCTGGGGTGCAGGGAGAAATCCGGCACGATGGCGACGCCAAAACCCGCCTCGGCCCAGTCGAGCTGGGCATCCACGCTCCCCACCTCCATGATGCGGCAGCTCGGCAGGCCGAGCAGGGGCAGGGAGGGATCGATCAATGCCCGGGTCCGGGTGTCGTGCCCCAGCAGGATCAGGGTCGGCTCGTCCAGAGGATCGCTCTCCCCCGAGCTGGCCCGCGCCTGCCAGCGGGCCAGGCCGTGCCCCAGGGCACACCAGGTCACCTGCTGCAACTCGGTGTAGAAGAGCGGCTCGCTGCGCTTTTGTGCCATCACGAAGCCCAGATCCGCCTTGCCCGCCCGCACCAGATCCGCCGCCTGATCCGAGGTGGTGTTGAACAGGGTGAGGTCGATGCCGGGGAAGGCCTGCTTGAAGCGCTGGAACGGCTGGATGAGCAGCAGGCGCGAGATGATGTCGCTGGCGGCGATGGCGAGCGTCCCCTGGCTCAACTGGCTCAGGGCATTGAGATCGGACTGGCAGAGCTGCAGCTCGTTGATGGCGCGCTCGGCGCTTTGCAGCAGCCGCTCCCCCGCCTGGGTCAGGCGAAACGGGCTGCGCTCCACCAGCTTGACCCGGGTCGCCTGCTCCAGGTTCTTGAGGTGCAGGCTCACATTGGGTTGCGTCATGTGCAGTTCGGTGGCCGTCTGGCCGAAGTGCTGCAACCGGGCCAGGGTGACGAAGGTGTGCAGCCAGTGAATGTCCAGCATGGGGTTCCTCTTCTCCCGGGTCGATGGCAAGGCCAGCGCCGCCAGGGCACGGGCACCACGAAAGGGAGCGCGGTGTCGATAATGGCACCTGAATTATATGGCTTTCTTATCGGAATTATAAAGATAATTAATTTTTCTAATCCTCACGGGGCTCCTAGGATGGACGCCTAACGTCTTAGGAGAAAGAGTCATGTCGTCTATCGTAGTCGTAGGTGCTAACTGGGGTGATGAAGGCAAAGGCCGCATCGTCGATTATCTGGCAGGCCAGGCTGGCGCCAGTATTCGTTTCCAGGGCGGCAACAACGCCGGCCACACCGTGGTCAACGATCTGGGCACCTTCAAGCTGCACCAGGTGCCGAGCGGCGTCTTCAACCCGGATTGCCTGGTCGTGCTGGGCCCCGGCATGGTGATCAGCCCCGAGAAGCTCACCGTCGAGCTGGAAGAGGTCAAGGCCTCCGGCGTCATTCCCAAGCTCGCCATCTCTGACCGTGCCACCCTCTGCCTGCCGCTGCACGCGCTGGAAGACACCCTGGAAGAGCAACGCCTGGGTGACGGCGCCTACGGCTCCACCCGTCAGGGCATCGCCCCGGCTTACGGTGATCGGGTCATGAAAAAGGCGATCCTGGTGGGCTGGCTGAAACAGCCGGACGTGCTGGTCGAGCGCATCCAGTTCATGCTGGACTGGAAACTGCCGCAGATGAAGGCTCTCTATCCGGACTTCGAATTCACCCAGACCGCCCAGGAGATGGCCGACTGGCTGCTGGAAGTGTCCGCTCCCTGGCTGGACGCCGTCTGCAACGTCAGCATGCCCCTCAAGGCACTGCAAGCCGAAGGCAAGACCCTGCTGTTCGAAGCCCAGCTGGGTGCCGGCCGTGATCTCATCTACGGCGAATACCCCTGGGTCACCTCCTCCCACGTTTCCGGCGCCTACGCCGGCATCGGTGGCGGTCTGCCGGGCCTGCGCCCGGAGCGCGTCATCGCCGTGGCCAAGGCCTTCAGCTCCTCCGTCGGTACCGGCACCCTGCTGACCGCCATGGAGAACCAGGACGAGTTCCGCAAGATCACCAACGAGTTCGGCGCCACCACCGGCCGTCCCCGTGACGTGGGTTACTTCGATGCCGTCGCCACCAAGAACGGCGTCGAGCTGCAGGCTGCCACCGAAGTGGCCCTGACCAAGCTGGACTGCCTGACCGGTCTGCCGGATCTGAAGATCTGCGTGGCCTACGAAGGTGCCCACACCGAGAACCCGATCTGGCCGCAGACCGCCGCCCTCACCCCCGTCTACGAGAAGATGGAGAGCTGGAGCGAAGACATCAGCGGCTGCCGCACCTTCGCCGAGCTGCCCAAGGCAGCCCAGGACTATGTGCTGCGCATCGAAGCCCTGCTGGGCGTGCCGGTGCCCATGGTCTCCGTCGGCCCGGGCCGTGACGAGATGATCCTGCGCTAAGGCCCCTCGCCTCTCCCAAAAACCGGCATCCTAGGATGCCGGTTTTTTTATGCCCCTCAAAAGCCCCGAACAGCTCACAAAAGCCACTTCTATGGCATAATTTGAGCCATACGGGCACTCTGTTTTGAGCCAGCCCCCTTAGAGTGAATGCCATATTCACACAAAGGAGTGCCCATCATGAGATCCCCCATTATCCCGCTGCTGCCCCTGTTCTGCCTCGCGGCTCTGCCCGCCGGTGCCATGACCCTCAAGAGTACCGACATCCGCGAGGGTGAACCCATGGACAAGGTCTTCAGCTTCAACGGCTTTGGTTGCAGCGGCGAGAACCGCTCCCCCCAGTTGAGCTGGCAGAGCCTGCCCGCCGGCACCCAGAGCGTCGCCATCACCGCCTATGACCCGGACGCCCCCACCGGCAGCGGCTGGTGGCACTGGCTGGTGGTGAACCTGCCGGCCAGCCAGAGCGAGCTGCCGAGCAATGCCTCCGGCAAGATCAAGCAGGGGCTGGAGCTTGGCACCGACTACGGTACCCAGGGTTATGGCGGCCCCTGCCCGCCCGCCGGTCACGGCATGCACCGCTACCAGTTCACCGTCTGGGCCCTGCCCAAGGCGCTGGAGGTGAAGGCCAACACCCCGCCCGCCATGGTAGGCTACATGCTCAACAGCCTGGCCCTTGGCAAGGCCACCCTGACCGCCACCTTCACCACCCCCTAGGAGCCCGCCCGATGAGCACGCCCCTGCTGCAACTGAATCACTACTTCGGGATCCGCCAGCAGCCCCTGCGCCGGGTGCTCATCTACGCGCCGACCCTCATCTGGGTGCAGCAGGGCCGCAAGCAGCTGTGGTGGCGGGAGCAGCGCCTCTCCTTTGACAAGGAGAGCTGGCTGCTGATCCCGGCGGGTCACCGGCTCACCTTCGTCAACCAGCCGGAGCAGGGCACGTTTCGCTCCCAGGCGCTCACCCTGCTGGCCCCGCCACCGGCCGAGTGGCTGGCAGAGAGCACCCTCGATCTCCTCAAGCCACCGGCCATCAGGGTGACGTCGGCCCTCGCCTTCTGCTTCGATCTCGTCACCACCATGGCGCAGCGGCAGCTCTGCGAGACGGCCCAGACCCAGCTGCTGCAAGGGTTTTATGGCGAGCTCAGGGAAGCGGGGGGCCTTGGCCTGCTCTTTCCTGCCACCACCATGACCCTGGGGGAACGGCTGGCCCGTTACCTCAGCGTGGAGCCTGGTCTCGATCACCGGCTGGAGACGGTAGCGACCCACTTCGCCATGAGCCGCGCCTCTCTGGTCCGCAAGCTGGCCGCCGAGGGGCGCAGCTTTCGCCAGGTGCTGACCCAGGTACGCCTGGGGCACGCCCTCACCCTGCTGCAACAGGGGCTCACTCCGCTTCAGACCGCCCTCGCCTGTGGCTACGACTCCCCCGGCCGCTTTGCCGCGCGCTTCAAGGAGGAGTTCGGCCTGACCCCCCACCAATACCTGCGTACCTGCCCCTCCTCTCTCTCACTGACTGCCACCACAAAAGTAAATAATTACTAAAACACAAAGCTATGTAACCTCGTGTAACCGGGTGATCCGGCTCACACTCGCCCCTCCTGCACTGTGACACAGCGCCAATAATCCCGCCAAAATCGCCCTATAATGGCTCTCGTAAACGCTTTCACTAAAATAATCACTAAAAAACACCTTCCTTAACCTACAAAAACTGTCATTGGAGCGAGAGATGTTTCGTAAAAATTTACTTTCCATCACCCTGAGCGTCGCCCTGTTCGGCCTCACTGCCTGCAATGGCAATGACTCCAGCAGCCCGGCCGCCCCCAGCGCCACCCTGGCGAACCAGTATCAGAACGTGATCGACCGCAGCGGCACCCCGCTCCAGTTCCGTGACTTTGACAGCTACGCCAACCTCAAATACAACCCGCTGCTCGATCTCGGCGCCTGGCACGGCTTCCTGCTGCCCGCCAGCGACAGCGAATGGGGCGGCTTTACCGGTCCCATGGTCATCGCCGAGGAGTACAGCCTCTTCTTCGCAAGCGAGCTGGACAAGCTGACCCTGAGCGACGAGAGCGGCCGCGCCTTCCCCCTCACCAGCGCCAGCAAGCAGGCGCTGTACGCCATCCCGGGGGCGCTGGTGCAACGCTTCGAATTCGACCCCTTCACCCTGGAGCTGGAGCTGCGCTACGGCGATGCCCGCACTGCGCTGGTTCGCACCCGCCTCATCAACCACACTGACGCCCCCCTCACCCTCAAGCTCAACTGGCAGGGGGAGCTGCTCAACCAGTGGGATGCCAACAAGACGGTCGCCGAGCAGTACCCCGCCTGGACCCGCACCATCAGCCAGACCGAGCGCGGCGTGGCATTCCAGTTCGGCAAACTGCGCAGCACCTGGAACATCATGCAAAGCGGCAGCGCCAGCTACCGCATCGATCGCACCCTGCCCAGCCGTACCACCCTCGACGAGCAGGGGCTCGGCTACGTGAGCGAGGCCAGCCTCACCCTGGCCGCCAAGGGCCAGCAGGATATCTACACCCTGCAGAGCTACGTCCACAGCAGTGCTGAAGCGAGTCGCTTCGAGCGAAGCCGCCTGGCGCTGCTGGCCGACCCCGCCAGCCATTTCGACGACTCCATCCGCCGCTGGGAGGATTACCTGGCGCGCGGCCTCTCCAATCAGGGGATCCCGGAGTCGGAGCGGCGCATCGCGGTCAAGGCGATGGAGACCCTCAACGGCAACTGGCGCTCACCGGCCGGCGCCATCCTGCACGACGGGGTGACCCCCTCCAACACCGCCCGCTGGTTCGACGGGGTCTGGGCCTGGGACAGCTGGAAGCACGCCTATGCCATGGCCCACTTCAACCCCGAGGTAGCCAAGAACAACGTGCGCGCCATGTATGACTACCAGATCCAGGCCGATGACCCGGTTCGGCCGCAGGATGCCGGCATGGTGATCGACGCCGTCTTCTACAACAAGCTCGCCGATCGGGGTGGCGACGGCGGCAACTGGAACGAGCGGGACACCAAACCGCCCCTCTCCGCCTGGGCCATCTGGGAGATCTACAGCGCCACCCAGGACAAGGCCTTCATCGCCGAGATGTACCCGAAGATCCAGGCCTATCACGACTGGTGGTACCGGGCGCGGGACAACAACCGCAACGGCATCATCGAATATGGCGCCACCCGCCACGTCGAGCACAACGACGAGTTCGGCAACATCACCTTCAAGGTGCAGTACCCGACGGGGGTACCGGCCGGGCTGGATCTGTCGAGCTGCACCGATGAGGGTGATGGCTGGTATGGCTGCGCCGGCATGGCGCTCTACCAGCAGGTGTTGAGCGTCGGCGGCTACGCCGACATGGATATCGGCGCCCAGCACGGCGCGGGCTGGGAGTCCGGCATGGACAACGCCGCCCGCTTCGGCTTTATCGAGCAGGATCAGCTCAAGCGCTATGCCGACAAGACCTATGGCGGCGACCTGGCCAGGGCGCGCCAGGACTGGAACGTCTTCTTCTTTGAAAACCATCAGGACGACGGCAGCCTCATCGGCTTCTCCATCGATCAGGAGTCGGTGGAGCTCAACGCCTTCCTCGCCAAGGAGAAGCGCATCCTGGCCGACATGGCCGAGCTGCTCGGCAAGCCTGACGAGGCGAGCCGCTACCGCGAAGGGGCTACCCAGCTGGCTGGCTACATCAACAGCTGCCTGTTCGATGAGGCCTCCGGCTTCTATTACGATCGCCAGATAGCCCAGGGGGATCTGCCCGACGCCAACGGCTGCGTCGGCAAGCTGTTGACCGCCCGCGGCCGTGGCCCGGAAGGGTGGAGCCCGCTCTGGGCCGAGGTAGCGGACAAGGAGAAGGCGGCGCGGGTGCGCGAGGTGATGCTCAATGCCCAGGAGTTCAACACCAAGGTGCCGCTCGGCACGGCGGCACTGACCAACCCGGCCTACGACCCCGACATCTACTGGCGCGGTCGGGTCTGGCTGGATCAGTTCTACTTCGGGGTGAAGGGGCTGGAGAACTACGGCTATCGCAGCGATGCCCAACAGCTCGTCAACAAGCTGTTTGCCAACGCCGAGGGGCTGGCGGGCAGCGGCCCCATCCGCGAGAACTACAACCCGGAGACCGGCGCCATGCAGGGTGCCAGCAACTTCAGCTGGAGCTCGGCCCACCTCTACATGCTCTATCGCAACTTCCTGAAAACCGAGGGTTGATCCCTCTTTGCAGCAATGAGCCAACAAAAAGGCCTCCGCAAGGGAGGCCTTTCTTATGGCAGCGCCGCAGGTGGCGACTTACTTCACGGTCACCCGGGCAAACTTGCGCTTGCCGACCTGGTAGACGGCGGTACCGGCACCGATGAGGGCCTTGCCATCGTCCAGCTTCTCGCCATCCACCTTGACCGCGCCCTGCTTGATCATGCGCAGCGCTTCGGAGGTGGTGTCAACCAGACCAGCGTCTTTGAGCAGGTTGGCGATGGCCAGCCCTTCCCCTTCCAGTGCCAGCTCGACTTCCGGCATGTCGTCCGGAATGGCGTTCTTGGAGAAGCGCTGGGTGAAATCTTCGTGGGCCGCTTCGGCCGCCGCTTCGTCGTGATAACGGGCGATGATCTCTTTGGCCAGCCAGATCTTCACGTCGCGCGGGTTGAGGGTGCCGGCGGCGATACCTGCCTTGAACTCTTCAATCTCGGCGAGCGGACGGAAGGAGAGCAGCTCATAGTAGTTCCACATCAGATCGTCGGTGATGGACATGATCTTGCCGAACATCTCCCCCGGGGCATCGTGCACACCGATGTAGTTGGCAGCGGACTTGGACATCTTCTTGACGCCGTCCAGGCCGACCAGCAGCGGCATCATCAGCACGCACTGGGTCGCCATGCCCGCATCTTTTTGCAGCTCGCGGCCCATCAGCAGGTTGAACTTCTGATCGGTACCGCCGAGCTCGACGTCCGCCTTCAGCGCGACCGAGTCATAGCCTTGCAGCAGCGGATAGAGGAATTCGTGAATGGCGATGGACTGGCCGTTGCTGTAGCGCTTCTTGAAGTCGTCGCGCTCCATCATGCGGGCCACGGTCTGCTTGGCCGCCAGCTTGATCATGCCGGTCGCGCCCAGCTCACTCAGCCAGGTGGAGTTGTACTCGATGCGGGTCTTGGCCGGGTCGAGGATCTTGAACGCCTGCTCGGCATAGGTGAGGGCGTTGTGCTTGATGGCCTCTTCGGAGAGCGGCGGACGGGTGGCGTTCTTGCCGGAGGGGTCACCCACCATGGCGGTGAAGTCACCGATCAGCAGGATCACTTCATGGCCCAGATCCTGGAAGGTCTTCAGCTTGTTGAGGATCACGGTATGACCCAGGTGGATGTCCGGCGCGGTCGGGTCCATCCCCAGCTTGATGCGCAGGGGGCGCCCTTCCTTCAACTTGGCGATCAGTTCTTCTTCAACCAGAATTTCTTCCGCTCCGCGCTTGATCTCGGCTAGCGCCACCTCGAGCTGGGACATTTTTTGACTCTCCAATCACGATTCCACAGGGCCAGACATATTACTGGAATGGCGGGCCAATTGGAAAGGCGGTAAACTCCGACCTTCTTCCGGGTTCAACTTTGTCTGCTTCTCATGGTCCTTTGGCACGCCTTCAACTCTCTCCCTCACTGGCACCGCAAGATGGTGCTTATCCTGAGCATCATGGTGATGATGCTGGCGGCCTGGCCGAGCGAACAGGCAGTCGCCACCCGGGTCGATGACAACGACAACGAACTGGCCGTCGAGCAGCAGGTCGACGAGGAGGCCCAGCTGGCACGGGCCGAGCCCGTCACCTCGCCCAAACCGCGCTATGTCACCAGACAGGTGAAGGTGCGCAGCGGCGACAACATGGGGGTCATCTTCCAGCGCCTCGGCCTCAGTACCACGGATCTGCACCTCATCGACCAGCTCGAGGGCACGGATACCCTGCGCCTGCTCAAGCCCGGTCAGGAGCTCACCTTCAAGCTCACCAAGGGCGGCGAGCTGCACAGCCTCTATTACCCCCACAGCCTGGAGCAGGCGCTCAAGGTGAACCGCCGGGATGACGGCTTCGTGGCCAGGCCGGTGAAGATCGAGCTCGACACCCGCGAACAGGTGGCCCAGGGGGAGATCCGCTCCAGCTTCTGGGGCGCCGCCGTCGAAGCGGGCATGACGGAAGACCAGATCATGGATCTCGCCGCCATCTTCGGCTGGGACATCGACTTTGCCCAGGACCTGCAACCGGGGGACAGCTTCCGGGTGGTCTACCAGGACAAATACCAGGATGACGAGCGGGTTGCCTCCGGCGACATCCTGGCCGCCGAGTTCGTCAACCAGGGGGCCATCTACCGCGCCGTGCTGAACACGGATGGCAACTATTACACCCCGGACGGCAAGGCGATGCGCAAGAGCTTCCTGCGCGCGCCGGTCAACTTCAAATACATCAGCTCCAACTTCAATCCGCGCCGCCTTCACCCGGTCACCGGCAAGGTGCGCCCCCACAACGGCATCGACTACGTGGCGCCGGTGGGGACCCCCATCATGGCGGCGGGCGGCGGCAGCGTGGTGGCCGCCGGCTACAACCAGTTCAACGGCAACTACGTCTTCATCAAGCACGCGGGCAACTACGTGACCAAGTACCTGCACCTCTCCAAGCGCACCGTCAACAAGGGGCAGCGAGTGAAGCAGGGGCAGACCATCGGCCTGCTCGGTGGCACCGGCCGGGTCACAGGCCCGCACCTGCACTATGAATTCGTGGTAGGCGGCGTACACAAGAACCCGCGCACCCTCAACCTGCCCCAGGCGGAGTCTCTCAGCGGGCGGGCGCTGGCCAGCTTCAAGGCCCAGGCCATCCCCCAACTGGCCAAGCTGGACAGCCCCGAGCTGCAACTGGCCAGAAACAAGGGCAACGGCGACGACAGCTGACCGCTGTCGACCAAGGCGGAACACGGCATCGGACGGTTCCTCTGCACCACTGAAGAGGTGATGTCATGAGCGGGCCATATATCCGATTGATGTCGGGGACCAAGGCGGAACACGGCATCGGACGGTTCCTCTGCATCATTGAAAGGGGGTTGTCATGACGGAACGCTATATAGGCTTGATGTCCGGTACCAGCATGGATGGTATCGACGCAGTGCTGGTGACGATGGATAGGGAAGCGCTTCGAGTAGAGGCGGCCCTCTGCCATCCCTGGCCTGTCGATACGGCTCGCACCCTGCATGAACTCTGCACCCCGGGGGAGAACGAAATCGACCGCATGGGGGTCGCCGACAACCTGGTGGCCCGCGAATTTGCCGCCGCCACCCAGGCCCTGCTCGCGAAGGCGGCGCTGACTCCCAAGGAGATTCGCGCCATCGGCAGTCACGGCCAGACCATACGCCACCGCCCTGCCCTCGGCTTTACCCTGCAAATTGGCAACGCGGCCCTGCTGGCGGCCCTGACCGGCATCGACGTGGTGGCCGATTTTCGCACCATGGACATGGCCCTCGGCGGTCAGGGGGCGCCCCTGGTGCCCGCCTTCCATCAGGCGCTCTTTGCCCGCCCCGGCGCCCTGCGGGTGGTGCTGAACCTCGGCGGCATTGCCAATATCTCGGTGCTGCCCGGCCAGGCCGACGGGGGGGCGGGTTCAGGGGTATATGGCTTCGATACCGGCCCCGCCAACACCCTGCTCGACGGCTGGTATCGCCGCCACCATCCACACGGTGACAGCTATGACGACGGTGGCCAGTGGGCCGCCAGCGGCAAGCTTATTCCTGCGCTGCTGGAGCAGTTGCTGGCTCACCCCTACTTCGCCGCCCCGGCCCCCAAGAGCACGGGGCGTGAGATGTTCACCCTCGACTGGCTCGACGGCGAGCTGGACGGCTGCGCATACGCCCCCGCTGATGTGCAGCGTACCCTGCAATCCCTCACCTGCCACAGCATCGCCCGCCAGTTGCCCACCCACCGTGATGCGTCAACCCGGCCCGAGCTGTTTGTCTGCGGCGGCGGCGCCCACAACGCCCCGCTGCTGGCGGAGCTGGCAGCCCTGCTGCCCGACTGGCATCTGACCAGCACCGCCCAGCTCGGCCTTGCACCGGACTGGGTGGAAGGGGCCGCCTTTGCCTGGCTGGCACAACGCTTTATCCAGCGAAAGCCGGGCAACCTGCCTGCGGTGACCGGCGCGAGCCGCCCGGCGGTGCTGGGCGCCCTCTATCCCGCCTGAGCCGCTCCCCGAGCGCCCTCCCCCCTAATGGAACAAGCCCGAACAGGTGCACCTGATCGGGCTTGTTGTTATGCCTGGCGCCAGATGGCGCAGACCCGTCACTCTGTGCTCCCTACCCGAGCCGCTCTTTCAACCTGGCCGCCTGCGCCTTGAAGGTCTCATAATCGGCGACATGCCGACTCCTGGCGGCGGTGATCCACTGCACGCCCGTCTCGTCGGCGTGGGAAAATTCGATGCAAAACTCATATTTCGTGCTGGAGAGCAGCCCCATCAGGGCGCCAGACAGAAAACCCACCAGGGGCAGGAAGAGCACGATGAGCCAGTTGCCCGCCTGCTCGTAGGAAGGGGTGAAGTAAAAGAGCACACTGGAGGTGACCACTCCCAGCAACAAGGTCTTCTTGAGCCTATCCATCCAGCCGAGAGCTTTTACCTGCACGCCGACGATGCGGCCCAGATCGTAGCGATCCTTGTTCACCCTCAGTGTGTTGTCCGACTGTTCAATGGCAATGGCCATCCTGATACTCCGTCCTGTTGGCTATGGCGATAAGGGGTTGCCGTGGCGGCCCCAGATTGTGCATCCCGTGATCATGACAGGACCAGCGGCCAGCCACGGGGCGATGGGCGGCACCTCCCCCAACAGGAACACACGCTGCGCATGGTATCGTATGGCGCCAAACATCAAAAGACGTTCACATCAAAAGGCGAGGTGGATCACCTTCTATCCACCCCTTGTCCCCCGTGCAGCCGTTGGCTTTTCTGGCCATCCTCTCATGGGCAAGGTAGCCGGGGGATCAGGGGTCAGTGAGATTACAGCCCCGTGATGACCCTCAGGAGGGGCGGGCCGATGGGATGGCACCATGGGCCCGCACCTCGAGAGCACTCCCATGGCCCTAGAAGGCCCACTTCAGGAAGCGGTTTACCTGGCGCTTGACCGGTGCACAGAGCGGCGGTTTGGGAGGCTCCAGGTTGATCTGTCTGCGGCCCACCCTGGCTTCGCCCCGCAGCAGGATCTGGAGATAGTGGGGATGCTGGCGCTGGATGAATCGAGAGATCTCATGGGCCCAGGGTTTGGGGACTCCCCACAGGGTCGAGGCCAGGGCGCCGACGATACAGAAGAAGGCGGGCTCGTGCATGCCCATCCTGACGCCATTCTCCAGCGCCTCTTTGAGGGAGCCAGAATGGGCGATGCAGGTCATCACATTGACCATGAAGGCGGCATAGTCATCTTCCCCGCCGTGGCCCACCCTGGCCACCAACCCGGCCTGCGGTCTGTAGCCGAACTGGTGGCCGATGTGCTCAAGCACTGCATTGCGCTGGCGAATGACCTTGGCATAGAACATCAGCATGGCGGTACAGTCGAGCGCCTGGCTCAAGGCCGCCTGATGGGGATGGGTCTGGGTGGGACGGGGGGTGGTCAGCAGCGCGATCTCCTCCGAGATGGCGAGCAGACCGATGGGCACCGCCGTGCTGATAAAGGCGAGGTCAATGGCGATCGCCAGGTCCTGGCCCTCCTCCATCCGGCCGATGACCACCTGCTCGGCAAAGAGGCGACGCTGGCGCTCGATAAAGGCGCCATAGATCAGGGCTCTGAACTTCTTCTGGGGATAGGGGGTATCGAGCAGGGTCTCCATGGTCAGGATGGCGGCGCCGGTGCGACCACGCAGTTGATAGTCGGGGGCGGGGGGGAAGTGCTTGCCTAGGCGGGGGGGTGGCCGAAACCCGCTGGTGCGGCTGTACATGTCACCCAGAATGAATCCAAGCATAAAACCTCCGAAGTCAGATGACGGGGATCGCGATGCGATCGCATGTGCCACTCCCGGGCAGATGAGTGCCGATCCGTGCTGCTCGTCGGCAGGGTCCCTGATTTCATTATTAATCATACAGTTAATAATCCACCCAAACCCCGACCCAGGTCGCAATAACGTCAGTTGATGACAAAAAACACAAATAAGGGTGGTGCGGGGAAGATGAGCCGGCTGCATCGCAAGGAGTGCGGGATACGCCAGGGCGGCAAAGCAGGGCGGACTCCGGGGCCCCCTCACAGGGAGGGTCATGACAGGAGTGATATGCATCGGGGGGCGGCAAGTCGGGGCAGGCAAGGGGAAGGCCCCCTCCCCTTGCGTATGAGCCTTGTTGGCGGGCTGCGCTCGCGCCGCTGAAAAGATATGGCATAGGCGGTGTGGCGACCCGCCCATGTCAGCCTCCGCCGCAGGGGCTAAAAAGCGCCCTCTCTTTCTCCCGTATTTATGTCATGACCTGTTGCCATGCAAAGAGGGTGAATGTTATTTCAGTGTGCTCACCGCAGCATATTTTGGCGGCGCTGAACAGGGCGTCGAGAGAGCGATAAATAGATAGCTATGCAAAACCGGGAGAATAAGCTGCAATGTCGCCAAAAGTATTAACGGAGGATTCACAGGCTGTAACCCTGATGCGCGACAATATGGCGCTATCTGGTTCCACTTTCATGGTAAAGCGGGATCATCATCACCTTTATTTGCCATGCCCGTCATGAATTGAATCGCAAAATGAATATATTTCACTCTGTTGAGCCACCTCATAGAAACAGGATCCCGGTTTGCATCCCCGGATAACCGCCCCCTAGAATTCTCCCGTCTGAATCACCAGGCCAATTTCTCTCCCTTGTCTGTTGCACGCGCTGTCTGCATCGAAACAGGGCTCGACGCTGTGATGATCGTTCTCCTTTTCTCCGTCGCCCTGCGGCGGGAACGGGCAACTGTTGCCGCAATATCACGAGTCATCAGCGTGCCGCATTCGGCCAGGGAAGAACAATGCGGCTCGGACCCTACATCAAAAACGAAAAGGAGTATCGCCATGAGTGGTACCATCATCAAATCCGCCAGAAATACCTCCAATGCGCCTCAGGATCTGGGGCCCTATACCCAGAGCGTGGCCTTCTCCCACTACAACAATATTGCCGCCCAGCTGCCGGTCGATCCGAAAACGGGCGCGCTGGTCGCAGGGGATATCCAGGCGCAGGCCAGGCAGTGTCTCACCAATATCCAGGCCATCGTCCAGAGCATTGGCCACGGCATGGAGGACATGGTGAAGGTGACCCTGTTCCTCGCGGACATCGCCGACCTCGATGCCGTCAACGCCGTCTATCGGGAATTCTTCCCCCACTCGCTGCCGACCCGCACAGTGCTAGCGGTGGCCGGTCTGCCGCTCGGCGCCAGGGTGCAGATGGATGCCCTGCTCTCCAACGGGGAAGGCACCTTCCCCCAGGCTCCCTGCCCGCTGCTCAAACTCGCCCGCAATAGCGACCACGCCCCGCAGGATCCGCTCTCCAGCCAGAGCGTCGCCTTCTCCCATTACAACAATATCGGTGCCCAGCTGCCCCTCGACCCCGCCTCTGGCGCCCTGGTTGACGGTGGCATCCGCGAGCAGGCGGCCCAGTGCCTGCGCAATATCAAAACCGTGCTGGAGAGCATCGACGTGCCCTTCGACGATATCGTCAAGGTGACCGTCTATCTGACCAATCTGGCGGATCTCGACGCCGTCAACGAGGTCTACACCACCTTCTTCCCGGACTCCGCCATCGCCCGTGCCGTCGCCTATCTGCCCGCCCGCTCTGTGGTCAGTGCCGCCGCCCTGCCCATGGGGGCACGGGTGCAGATGGATGCGGTCATCTCCCACGGTGACGGCACCCCGCCCCAGCTGGTGGAAGACAGGCACAACCTGGTGATCCGTGCCCGCAATACCGACAAAGCGCCGAGAAGCCCGCTGCATACCCAGAGCGTCGCCTTCTCCCACTACAACCATATCGCTGGCCAGTTGCCGCTCGACATGACCACCGGCAAAGTGCTGACCGGTTGCGTCCGTGAACAGACCGCCCAGTGCCTCGGCCATATCAAGACCATCGTCGAGAGCATCGGCCATGTGATGGACGATATCGTCAAGGTCAATATCCAGCTTGCCGATATCGCGGATCTGGCGGAGGTGGATGCCATCTACGCCAAATATTTCCCGGGCTATCTGCCTGCCCGCACCGTGATTGGCGTCAGCGAGCTGCCCGCCGGCGCCCTGGTGCAGATGGATGCCGTACTCTCCAATGCGGAAAGCACCCCGCCGCAGGGGTAAGTTTTTCGCTCAATAAAAAGAGACCGGCTATATGCCGGTCTCTTTTTGGTAACAGGGAGGGATATTATTTTTATGACATCGATATAAAGAACGCGAACGTCCGATTACGCTTCGCTGAGCTAAGCTAACCTACGTGCTGTTGCATTCTATTTAGATATCTCTACTGCAATTTTTGGTTAAAAACATATGTAAAACCGCTTGTCCCACCAGTACGACAAAAATGCAAACCATCCAAAGCCAAACATATTTCAAAACTGAGTAACGCAACTAGCTTTTGTTTTGAAGAAGCCAATGTCATTTTAAATTTCGAGTCATCTACAGCTGATAGCCCCATGAATACAGGATATATAGCACTCCATATATCAAGTGCCTGTGGCATTAACCTGTGAATATCAACGGCAATATTCTTCATATCTATTGAACATAGTTCTTCAGGACTGCAAAACATAAATTCCCCATGAAGCACAGCCCTCAAAGGCACATCACCAACCAGTGATTCATCAAGAATATTAGATAACTGCGATGCATAAAACTCGATATCTTCTCGCGCTTGCTGCAAATAATACTGTTCATTCATCTGTTTCTGTAAAAAAAGCTGACGAATCAAAACTACCAACGTAGTAAATCCGAGTATTGGTGCATAGATACCTCCAATTGCCGAGCCAAATTCAGCCCATCGAGAGTGGTCTTGTGACAAATCTCCGCCAAATGTATTTACATATAAAACAACAGGGGAAAATAAAAGTGCCAATACAACAACTATAATAAACCAGCCTCTTGCAACCATAACTTAGCCTTTATTTAAACAATAAAAATCAATCATCTAGAAAAAGTACTATCAACTCTCAGATATTTAAATATATTTTTAATTTATTATTTTTTCTTTCCCAATAAAAAACGCCCCCCATCTTGCGATGGAGGGCGTTTTATTGTTCCGGCTATTGAGCCAAAAAGGCCCAACGTTCAGCGATTACAGGGACTCTGCGGTCGCCACCACATTTTCCACGGTAAAGCCGAATTCCTTGAACAGCAGCTCGGCCGGGGCGGACTCACCGAAGGTGCGCATGCCGATGATCTTGCCGCCAAAGCCCACGTATTTGTACCAGTAGTCGGCGATGCCCGCTTCGATGGCCACACGCTTGGTGACGGCGGCCGGCAGGACGGACTCCTTGTACTCGGCGGACTGGGCGTCGAACACGTCGGTAGACGGGATGGAGACCACGCGCACGGCACGGCCCTTGGCAGTCAGCTGCTCATAGGCAGCCACGGCCAGTTCCACTTCGGAACCGGTGGCGATCAGGATCAGCTCCGGGGTACCGGCGCAATCCTTCAGCACGTAACCACCCTTGGCGGCATCGGCCAGTTGCTGGGCGGTGCGGTCCATCTGGGCCAGGTTCTGACGGGAGAAGATCAGGGAGGTCGGACCGTCGGTACGCTCGATGGCGTGTTTCCAGGCGATGGCGGACTCTACCTGGTCACACGGGCGCCAGGTGCTCATGTTCGGGGTCAGACGCAGGGAGGCGATCTGCTCCACCGGCTGGTGGGTCGGGCCATCTTCACCCAGACCGATGGAGTCGTGGGTGTAGACGAAGATGGCGCGCTGCTTCATCAGGGCGGCCATGCGCAGGGCGTTGCGGGCGTACTCCATGAACATCAGGAAGGTGGCGCCGTAGGGGATGAAACCACCGTGCAGGGCGATGCCGTTCATGATGGCGGACATGCCGAACTCGCGCACGCCGTAGTGGATGTAGTTGCCTGCGGCGCTCTCGGGAGTCAGGGACTTGGAGCCGGACCACATGGTCAGGTTGGACGGCGCGAGATCCGCAGAGCCGCCCATGAATTCCGGCAGCAGCTTGCCGAAGGCTTCCAGGGAGTTCTGGGACGCTTTACGGGTCGCGATCTTGGCCGGGTTGGCCTGCAGGGTTTCGATGATCTTGGCGGATTCAGCAGCCCAGTTGGCCGGCAGCTCGCCTGCGGTGCGGCGCTTGAATTCGGCAGCCAGGGCCGGGTGAGCGGCTTCATAGGCGGCGAACTTGGCAGCCCAGTCGGATTCGAGCTTGGCGCCCTTCTCCTGACCGTTCCACTCGGCGGCGATGTCGGACGGGATGACGAACGGCGCGTGGTCCCACTTCAGGAAGGCACGGGCGGCGGCGATCTCGTCGTTGCCCAGCGGTGCGCCGTGGCAGTCGTGGGAGCCGGACTTGTTCGGGGAACCGTAACCGATGATGGTGCGGCAGCAGATCAGGGTCGGCTTGCCGGTCTCGGCCTTGGCGGCTTCGATGGCAGCGTTGATGGCTTCCGGGTTGTGACCGTCAACGGCCGGGATGACGTGCCAGCCGTAGGCTTCGAAGCGCTTGGGAGTGTCGTCGGTGAACCAGCCTTCTACGTGACCGTCGATGGAGATGCCGTTGTCATCCCAGAACGCAATCAGCTTGCCCAGACCCAGGGTGCCGGCCAGGGAGCAGGCTTCGTGGGAGATACCTTCCATCAGGCAGCCGTCGCCCATGAAGGCGTAGGTGTAGTGGTCGACGATGTCGTGACCCGGCTGGTTGAACTGCTCGGCCATGGCCTTCTCGGCGATCGCCATGCCCACGGCGTTGGTGATGCCCTGACCCAGCGGACCGGTGGTGGTTTCAACGCCCGGTGCATAACCGTACTCCGGGTGACCCGGGGTGCGAGAGTGCAGTTGGCGGAAGTTTTTCAGATCGTCGATGGAGAGGTCATAACCGGAGAGGTGCAGCAGGGAGTACAGCAGCATGGAGCCGTGGCCGTTGGAGAGAATGAAACGGTCGCGGTCGGCCCACTTGGGGTTGTTCGGGTTGTGTTTGAGGTGGCTGCGCCACAGCACTTCAGCGATATCCGCCATTCCCATGGGGGCGCCCGGGTGACCGGAGTTGGCTTTTTGAACGGCATCCATACTCAATGCACGAATGGCATTGGCAAGCTCTTTACGAGAAGGCATCTGTATCTCCTGCGATTGCTTCATTTGATGGCCAAGATTAAGGCGCGTTATTGTCCCAGCAGGGGGCGCGGCGTGCAAATATTATCTGGGCGAATAAAGTGGCTTTGGGAGCACAATCGCTTTTCTGGGCGGGGAAAACGATTCAATCCGCCCCCCGCCCTACCTCTATGGAGGTAGACCCCTTCCCCATCCCGCCCCGGGCGGCTCCACCCCCAAATAGTGCTGGCAATCACCGGATGACCTATTTAAAATAGACGTCCAGATGTAGATACCTCTACAGTCATCCTGTCATTATCCGGTTATGGCCAAGGCGATAACCCTTACGAATCGAGAACCAAACATGGCAAAGCTGTTTACTTCCGAGTCGGTCTCCGAAGGCCATCCCGATAAAATCGCCGACCAGATCTCCGATGCGGTGCTGGACGCCATCCTGCAGCAGGACACCAAGGCGCGCGTCGCCTGCGAAACCCTGGTCAAGACCGGCATGGTGATGGTAGCCGGCGAAGTGACCACCTCTGCCTGGGTCGACATCGAACAGATCGTGCGCGACACCGTGCGCGAGATTGGTTACACCCACTCCGACATGGGCTTCGACGCCGACTCCTGCGCCGTGCTGAACGCCATCGGCAAACAGTCTCCGGACATCAACCAGGGCGTCGACCGTACCGACCCGCTGGAGCAAGGTGCCGGTGACCAGGGCCTGATGTTCGGCTACGCCACCAACGAAACCGACGTGCTGATGCCCGCGCCCATCACCTACTCCCACCTGCTGGTGAAGCGTCAGGCAGAAGTGCGCAAGAACGGCACCCTGCCGTGGCTGCGTCCGGACGCCAAGAGCCAGCTGACCTTCGCCTACGACGACGCAGGCAAGATCCTGGGTGTCGATGCCGTGGTGCTCTCCACCCAGCATTGCGACTCCATCAGCCACAGCGATCTGGTGGAAGCGGTGCGCGAAGAGATCATCAAGCCGGTGCTGCCCGCCGAGTGGATCAACAAGGACACCAAGTACTTCATCAACCCGACCGGCCGTTTCGTCATCGGCGGCCCCATGGGTGACTGCGGTCTGACCGGTCGCAAGATCATCGTCGACACCTACGGCGGCATGGCCCGTCACGGTGGTGGCGCCTTCTCCGGCAAGGATCCGTCCAAGGTGGACCGCTCCGCCGCCTACGCCGCCCGCTACGTGGCCAAGAACATCGTGGCCGCAGGTCTCGCGGATCGCTGTGAAGTGCAGGTCTCCTACGCCATCGGCGTGGCCGAGCCCACCTCTATCAGCGTCGAAACCTTCGGCACCGGCAAGGTGGCCGAAGCCCTGCTGGTCAAGCTGGTGCGAGAGTTCTTCGAGCTGCGCCCCTATGGTCTCATCGAGATGCTGGATCTGAAGCGCCCTATCTACCAGGCAACCGCCGCTTACGGCCACTTCGGCCGCGACGAGTTCCCCTGGGAGAAGACCGACAAGGCCGAGCTGCTGCGCGCTGCCGCCGGCCTGTAAGGCTCGAGGTTGTGATAAAAGGGGAGCCTGGCTCCCCTTTTGCTTTTGTGTCCATCCCGAGGATCCCATGCCTGCCACTGCCACCCGGCTTGACCCCACCCTCATCGAGACGCTGCTCACGCGCGTCGAGGCCTGCTTTGTGCAGGCTGAAACGCGCCTTGGCCGCACCTTCCCGCGCCCGCAAGTCCACTGCAACATGCGGGGCCGGGCGGCAGGGTCTGCGCGGCTGCAAACCTGGGAGCTGCGTTTCAATCCGGCGCTCTATCAGGCCAATCAGCAGGCGTTTCTCAGGGAAGTAGTGCCCCACGAGGTGGCGCACCTGCTGGTCTATGCGCTCTGGGGAGAGGGGCGTGGCAAGAGCCGGGTACTGCCCCACGGTCGCCAGTGGCAGTCGGTGATGCGGGAGCTGTTCGGTCTCGAACCCAGCACCACCCACAGCTTCGATCTGGGGGTGCTGGCCCAGCGCACCTTCGTGTATGCCTGCGCCTGCCAGCAGCATCCCCTCTCGGTGCGCCGCCACAACAAGGTGATGCGCGGCGAGGCCCGCTATCACTGCCGCCGCTGTCGCCACCCCCTGGTGTGGCAGCGCGACACGACGGCGGATTGAGTCACCCCGTGTCGCGCTCCTGTGATAGGGTGCGCGCTTACTTCATTCAACTGTCTCATTGCCAAGGATATTCATGTTTCGCCCTCTGCTCTCCCTCTGCCTGGCCCTGCTGGTCAGCGCCCCGGCCCATGCCGACAACATCCAGACCTTTCGCGCCGCCAAGCAGGATCTGAACAAGCTCTACCAGAGCCACCCCGTCACCTTCTACTGCGGCTGCAACATCAAGTTCAGCGGCAAGAAGATGGCCCCCGACTGGGAGAGCTGCGGCTACCTGCCGCGCAAACAGGCCGAGCGGGCCTCCCGCATCGAATGGGAGCACGTGGTGCCCGCCTGGGAGTTCGGCCACCAGCTCCAGTGCTGGCAGGACGGAGGTCGCAAGAATTGCGGCAAGAGCGACGAGTTCAACAGGATGGAGGGAGACATGCACAACCTCTTCCCTGCCATCGGCGAGGTGAACGGCGATCGGGCGAACTTCCGCTTCAGCGACTGGAACGGCAAACCGAACCAATACGGCAAGTGCCAGATGCTGGTGGACTTCAAGGAGCGCCAGGTGCAGCCGCCCAAGGGGCCGGTGCGTGGCCAGATCGCCCGCGCCTACCTCTACATGAGCCAGCAGTACGGACTGCGTCTGGCGGCCCAGCAGCGCAAGCTTTACGAAGCCTGGGACAGGCAGTATCCGGCTGATCGCTGGGAGTGCGAGCGCAACCGCCGTATCGGCAAGCTGCAGGGCAATACCAATCCCTTCATTGAAAAGCAGTGCCAGTAACCCCATTTGACCAGGGAGGGGGAGCGTCCCCCTCCTCCTGAATCCCTTCACTCTCTGTCTCGCGAGCCTTGCTCGCCGCCGTGCAGTAGGGTATTGAAGGGTTTCCAAGCAAGAGACTGACTATCAGCCATGCGCATTCCACGTATCTATGAACCGGCCAGCCTGCAGGTTGGCCAGACCCTCGCCCTGTCGGAAGACGGTGCCAATCACATCGGCCGCGTGCTGCGCATGCAGCCGGGCCAGCAGCTCGAGCTGTTCAACGGCGACGGCCACCAGTACCCCGCCACCATCACCAGTGTGGGCAAGAAGTCCGTTGAGGTGACCATCGACAGTTGCGAGACCCGCTCGGTGGAGTCACCGCTGGCCATCCACCTGGGTCAGGTGATCAGCCGCGGCGACAAGATGGACTTCACCATCCAGAAATCCGTGGAGCTCGGCGTCACCTGCATCACGCCCCTCTTCTCCGAGCGCTGCGGCGTCAAGCTGCCCGCCGATCGGCTGGAGAAAAAGCGCGAGCAGTGGCAGAAGGTGGTGATCAGTGCCTGCGAGCAGTGCGGCCGCAATACCGTGCCCGAGGTGCGCATGCCGATGGAGCTCGACGCCTGGCTGGCGGAAGAGACTCAGGAGCTCAAGCTCAACCTGCACCCGCGCGCCCCTTACAGCATCAACACCCTGCCCATCCCCGAGCACGGCGTGCGCCTGCTGATCGGCCCGGAAGGGGGCTTGTCCGGCGACGAGATCGCCCGTACCGTGCAGGAAGATTTCAAGGAGATGCTGCTGGGGCCGCGGGTGCTGCGCACCGAAACCGCCGCCCTGACGGCGATTACTGCGCTTCAGTGCCGCTTTGGCGATCTGGCCTGACAGCCGACCCCACCCCGGCCCTCCCCTTCGCAGGGGAGGGAGCAACAGGCCCCTCCCCCTTGTGAAGGGGGAGGCAGGGAGGGGGTCATCACATCCAATCGAGCCATTAGGAAGGAAACTCGGATGACCATTAAACTCGGCATCGTGATGGACCCCATCTCGGCCATCAACATCAAGAAGGACTCCAGCTTCGCCATGCTCGAAGAGGCGCAAAAGCGCGGCTACGAGCTGTTCTATCTGGAGATGAAGGATCTCTACATGGAGGCCGGTCGCGCCTTCGGTACCATGCGTCCGCTCACCGTCAAATATGACTATGCCGACTGGTATAGCCTGGGCGAGGTGGTGGATCAGCCGCTCTCCAGCCTGGACGTGATCCTGATGCGCAAGGATCCCCCCTTCGACACCGAGTTCATCTACGCCACCTACATGCTGGAGCGAGCCGAGGATGAGGGTTGCCTCATCGTCAACAAGCCCCAGAGCCTGCGCGACGCTAACGAAAAGCTCTACACCGCCTGGTTTGCCGAGCACACCCCGACCACACTCGTCACTCGCAGAGCCGACAAGCTGCGGGCTTTCCACGCCAAGCACAAGGACGTCATCCTCAAGCCGCTCGACGGCATGGGCGGCGCCTCCATCTTCCGCATGAAGGAGGATGACGCCAACGTCGGCGTCATCATCGAAACCCTGACCGCCCACGGTAGCCAGTACTGCATGGCGCAGACCTATCTGCCCGCCATCAAGGATGGCGACAAGCGAGTGCTGGTGGTAGACGGCGAGCCGGTACCTTACTGCCTGGCCCGCATTCCGGCCCAGGGTGAGACCCGTGGCAACCTGGCGGCCGGCGGCCGTGGTGAGGCGCGCCCTTTGAGTGAAGCGGACTGGGCCATCGCCCGCGCGGTAGGCCCGACCCTGAAAGAGAAGGGGCTCATCTTCGTCGGCCTCGACATCATCGGCGATCGCCTGACCGAGATTAACGTCACCAGCCCGACCTGCATCCGCGAGATTGAGGCGGCTTTCGACGTCTCCATCACCGGCATGCTGATGGACACCATCGATCGCCGACTGGGCCGCTGACCCCTTCGTTGCTGCGGCGAGGACACACACACAAGGGGCCGTGAGGGCCCCTTTGACTACCGCCCTCCTGCCGGCAAAAAGCGGTTTTGCCCGCCGCCATCAACTGCCATAATCACCCCAAATACCTTTGCACGCTTAGAGATACATACGCTCCATGCAAACACTGCAAAATCACTTTCTGCTCGCCATGCCGAGCCTCACGGACGCCTATTTCCAGCGCTCCCTGGTCTATCTGTGCGAACACAGCAGCGAAGGCGCCATGGGACTGGTGGTCAACATTCCGGTTGACATGTCCCTGGACGCCATGCTGACCAAGCTCAACCTCAATCCCCCCGCCACCGCCGAGATGAAACAGCCGGTGTTGCAGGGGGGCCCGGTGCACGGGGATCGCGGCTTCGTGTTGCACAGCTTCCGCCCGGGCTTCAACTCCACCCTGCAGGTGAGCGACGAGATGATGGTCACCACCTCCAAGGACATCCTGGAGACCCTGGGCACCGACGAGGCGCCGGACCACTGGCTGGTGGCGCTCGGTTACGCCGGCTGGAGTGCAGGCCAGCTCGAGCAGGAGCTGGTGGATGGCGCCTGGCTGGTGATCCCCCCCAATCCCAAGCTGGTCTTCGATACCCCCATCCACCTGCGCTGGCAGCAAGCCGCCGCGAGCATTGGGGTCAACCCCCTGCACCTCTCCAGCCAGGTGGGCCATAGCTGACACCCCGGACCTCCCCTCCGGGGGAGGCGGCACGCTCACCTCCCCCACGAGCAGGGGGAGACAGGGAGGGGTCTTCCCCCTTCATTTATCCATCCATTTCGAGGAGACCCCATGTCATCACGCAGCATCATGGGCTTTGACTACGGCACCAAGAGCATCGGTGTCGCCATCGGCCAGGAGCTCACGGGCAGCGCCCGCCCCCTTCGCTCCCTCAAGGCCAACGACGGCATCCCCAACTGGGACGAGATAGAGAAGCTGATCAAGGAGTGGCAACCGGATCTGCTGATCGTCGGTCTGCCCCTCAACATGGATGGCACGGACCAGGAGATCACGGTGCGGGCTCGCAAGTTCGGCAATCGCCTGCACGGTCGCTTCGGCAAGCCGGTGGAGTTCAAGGACGAGCGGCTCACCACCACGGATGCCCGCGCCCGCCTGTTTGAACGTGGCGGCTACAAGGCGCTGGACAAGGGGAGTGTGGACGGCGTCTCCGCCCAGCTCATCGTCGAAGCCTGGATGGAAGAGCAGTACGACTAAACCGGGGAGCCTCCTCCCCCTTGCTTCTCTTTCACCGCCCCGCTCTCCATGGGCCCGCCCCAGGCAAAACGCGTCATCCCCGCCGCGGCCAGGCCATAGAGCCGCCGGATCTCCCCCCGCAACCACATCACCTTGGCATCCTGATTGTGGCGCTTGTGCCACAGCAGGATGAAGGCGATCTCCAGCTGGGCATAGAGGGACTCTTCCAGCGGCAACGGCATGGGGATGAGGTCGGGGTGATGTCTGGCGGCATAGTCCGCGCAATATGAAGGCACCACGGCGATCAGCTCGTGGCTCTTTTGGGCGGCGATATGCAGCGCCTGCTCGAAGCTCGCCACCATGATGGGCACCTGCCGCCTGTGGCCTTCGTCCTCCAGCAGATCATCCAGTGCCCAGCTGTCGCTGGCCTCCCACACCACGCTCACCTGGGGGCAGGCCAGAAAGCGGGTCAGCGACCACGTCTGCCCGAGCAAGGGGTGATCCTTGCGCAGGAACACCACGGGACGATCGCAGAACAGCACCTCGTGATCGATGTAATAGGGCAGCCGGTTGACCCTGGCATGGGAGCGGCCGTGGGTCTCCCGGGCGCAGAAGCCGAGATCCGCCTCCCCGTTGACGATGTCGTTGAGGGAGTGGTGATCCCAGCCCAGCATCCTGACCACGGAGTGGGGGTACTTCTGGTAGATGGTCGTGGGCAGCTCGCTCAGGAAGCTGATGCCGAAGGGGGACTCCATCACCAGACTGAAGCGGGCCCCCTCGGGGATCGCCTCGCTGTTGAGGGTGCTGATGCTCTCGGTGAGCTGGAACCAGGTCTTGAGCTCCTCCGCCAGGGTCAGGGAGAGATTGGTCGGCTGCAAACCCTGGCGCACGCGCACGAAGAGGGGATCCCCGAACCAGTCCCGCAGCTTGCCAAGCGCCTTGCTCACCGCCGACGGGGTGACACACAGCTTCTTGGCCGCCCCCGCCACGCTGCGCTCCTGCATCAGGTGCCTGAAGACCACCAGCAGGTTCAAATCGAGTTCACCCAGATTACGCATCGCGTCTCTCCTATCCCCGAACCCGTACTCGCCGTACCGCACGCCATGGTAGCAGCACCTTGACCACCAGGTAACCGAGCAGCGCCAGCAGGAGTGCCAGGATCAGCATCCAGAGCGCAGGCATCCCCAGATGGCCCATCCCCCAGATGAAGAGCCCGGACAACCCTATCTGCATGATGCAGAGCAGGGCACTGGCCGATGCCACCTGATCCCCGCACACATCCAGCGCCTCCCCCATCGCCACCCCGAACCCGCAGGAAAACCCGATGCAGACCAGGGCACATCCCGCCAGCAGCCAGGACAGGCCGCCTTCGGGCCCGCTGCTGCACAGCAGGGCGAGCAAAGCCAGCAGGTAGGCGAGATGGGAGAGCGCCAGCACCCTTGCCTTGCCGAACCAGCGCAGCAGCAAGGGGGTCAGGAAGGAAGCGGACATGCTCACCCCGGCCATCGCCATCATCAGCCGGGTGTACTGCTCGGGAGACAGGCCGAACGTGGTCATCAGGACGAGGGGCGAGACGCTCACATAGACCAGGATGGCGGTCACGCTGGCGCTGGTCAGCAAGGCGCGCTGCATGAAGGGGGCCGTGCCCAGCAGGACCAGCGGCGATGCCCCCGCAGGCTGGCGGGCGGGGCGGGTCTCCTTGAGCAGTCGCAGGTTGACCAGGGCGCTGATGGCGGCCACCAGCGCCATGCCCACGAAGATGCCGCGCCACTCGAAGTGCGACAGGATGAGATAACCGAGTACGGGAGCCAGCACCGGAATGACGCAGATCACGCCGTTGATGAGGGAGAGAGCCATCGCGAGGCGCGCATGGCTCAGCACATCCCGCAGCACGGTGAAGGTCATGATGTAGAGCGCTCCAGCGCCCACCCCTTGCCAGAAACGCCCCAGATAAAACTGGGCGATGCCGGTTGCCTCCGCCGCCACCAGGGAGGCGACCACGAAGATGAGGGTGCCCCCCAGTACCACGGGGCGCCTGCCATGGCGATCCGCCAGCATGCCCCCCGGCAGCACGGTAGCCGCCATGCCCAGCAGATAGATGGAAAAAGCGGTGTGGATCTGCGCCTCGCTCCCCTGCAGGGTTTGCGCAATGCGGGGCACGGCCACCAGATAGAGATCGATCCCGAGGGGATAGAGGATGATCATCAGAAAAGTACACAGCAGAAACATACCCATGAAGGCTCCATAGCAGCAGGTTTCACCATCACAGGTGCGCTGTCAGCGAGATTGACAACTCAATCCTGCAAAAGCAGAGGAAGATGCCGGGCACTATAGAGCGGGCGGCCTGCCGGGGCCTAGTGACGAGATGGCACTCGGTGGATGCCAATCCGGACATCTCCCGCAGGAGAGGCCCGGACTGGCATGTTCATCGACCCGCCCCCTGCCAGGTCGCCCTTGAGGGGGCGGGTCCGAGGTAACGGGCACGCCGCGATGCGACGTGCCCTCAATGCTCAGCGAAGGCGCACCATTACCTGGCCAGTTGCGTCAGGATGGCGTGAGCAGCCTTGATGCGTGCCTCGTTGGGGTAGTTGCGATTGGCCAGCATGACGATGCCGATCCCTTTGGCCGGCACGAAGGCCACATAGGCCCCGAAGCCGTTGGTCGAGCCGGTCTTGTTGAAGAGCACAGGGTGCCCTGCCGCAGCGGGCGCGGGCGCCGCCGGGTTGGCATTGTAAATCATCGCCGGGGAGTTGCCCGCCAGCAGCGTCTGCTCGCTGACGGGATAGGCGTAACGCTCCCAGCCCAGCCCCTGGGTCATCTCCCCCACCGCATACTGGCCCTGGTGAGTCAGGTCGATGGCCTGCTGCATGGCCGCATTATCCACCCCGCTGATGTTCGCCTTCACAAAGCGCAGCAGATCCGCCGAGCTGGTCTTGATGCCGTAGGCCTCGTCCGCCAGCATGCCGGGAGTGACGCGGATCGGCTTGTCCTCCTTCGAGTAGCCGTAGGCGTAGTGCCCCATGGCCTGCTCGGGCACAGTGAGGTAGGTATGGTACAGGCCAAGCCCCGGCAGGATCGTCTGCTCCATCAGGCGATCGAACGGCTGCTTCATGCTGCTCGCCGCCAGATAGCCAAAGAGCCCGATGCTGGGGTTGGCGTACTGGCGATGGGAACCCGGCGAGTAGGCTGGGGTCCACTGGCGGTAGTAGGCCTGCATCTTCTCGAGCGAATCCACCTCCTCGGGGAATTGCAGCGGCAAGCCGCCCGCGCTGTAGGTAGCCAGCTCCCACATGGTGATGTTGTCAAAGGCGGATCCCTTGAGCCAGGGGGCGAACAGACTCGCCTTGTCATCGAGCTCGAAGCCCCCCTGCACCACGGCGTAGGCCCCCAGCGTCGCGGTCAGGGTCTTGCTCACGGAGCCTATCTCGAACAGGGTCTGCTCGCTGACACCGACCGCGCGCTCCCGATCGGCCACACCGTAGTTGAAATAGTGGGCCTTGCCATCCTTGAGCACGGCCACCGCCATGCCCGGGATCCTGTGCTCCTTGAGCAGCGGCCGGATGCTGGCATCCACCACGGGGCGCAGGGGATCGGTCGCCGCCTTGTCACCGGCATGAGCCAGACCGGCCCACATCAGGGTGGCCAGAGCGCCCCACAGGATGGATTGTCGTTGTTGCATTGCATGTCTCCTGACTGTCGTTAGCAAGGTATCGCCATGGCGGCGAGTGATGAGCCCAGCATAGTCCCGCGAGGTGTGCTGCCGATGAGGCTCTGTGAAGTCTGTGTGAAGCCACCCCCTCTTTTTACCCATGAAAAAGGGGAGCCATGGCTCCCCTTCAATCACCTTGCAACACGGGCTTATTTCTTGCCCGGGTTGTCCCAGATCCCCTCTTCCAGCTGACTGCGCAGCTCGGGGTACTTGTTGGCATCGAAGGTCGGCACGCGGCCCAGCTTGAGCTGGTCGTTGTAGTCCTTGGCCAGCTTGATGGCGACGCCGGAGAGCAGCAGGATGGCCACCAGGTTGACGATGGCCATCAGCCCCATGGAGACATCCGCCAGAGCCCACACGGTCGGCAGCTCGCCCACGGAGCCGAACATCACCATGCCCAGCACGAACATCCGGAACAGCATCAGGCCGCCCTTGTGGTTGTGCTCGAGGAACACCAGGTTGGTCTCCGCATAGGAGTAGTTCGCCACGATGGAGGTGAAGGCGAAGAAGAAGATGGCCGCTGCGATGAAGATGTTGCCACCGCCGCCCACCTGGGAGGAGAGCGCACGCTGGGTCAGCTCGACACCGGTCACACCGGAGCCCGGCTCGAACTGGCCGGACATCAGGATGATGGCGGCAGTACAGGTACAGATGACGATGGTATCGAGGAAGACCCCCAGCATCTGCACATAACCCTGGGAGGCCGGGTGCGGCGGATAGGGGGTGGCGGTGGCGGCAGCATTGGGGGCAGAGCCCATGCCCGCCTCGTTGGAGAAGAGGCCTCGCTTGATGCCGTTGATCATCGCCTGGGAGATGGCATAGCCCATGGCGCCGGAACCCGCCTGCTCGATGCCGAACGCAGACTTGATGATCAGGGCCAGCACGCCGGGCAGCTCGCTGATGTTCATGGCCACCACGAACAGCGCCATCAGGATGTAGGCGAGCGCCATGAAGGGCACCACCAGCTCGGCGAAACGGGCGATGCCGCGGATGCCGCCGAAGATGATGAGGCCGGAGAGCACCACCAGGGCCAGACCGCTCACCCAGTCAGGGATGCCGAAGGCGACGTTCATGGCCAGGCTGATGGAGTTGGCCTGCACCGCGTTGAACACCAGACCGAAGGCCAGCAGCAGGCAGAGGGAGAAGACCACCCCCATCCAGCGCATGCCGAGGCCGCGCTCCATGTAGTAGGCGGGACCGCCCCGGTAGTTACCATCCTCATCCTTGACCTTGTAGAGCTGGGCCAGGGTGCTCTCCACGAAGGCGGTGGCCATGCCGATGAAGGCGATCAGCCACATCCAGAAGACGGCGCCAGGGCCACCCAGATAGATGGCGACGGCCACACCGGCCAGATTGCCCGTCCCGACGCGTGCCGCCAGGCTGGTACACAGAGCCTGGAAGGAGGAGATGCCGGCGCTGTCGGATTTGCGACTGTTGCGCAGGACCGAGAACATGTGGCCGAAGTGGCGGATCTGGATAAAGCCCAGACGGAAGGTAAAGAAGATACCGACCCCGATCAGCAGGTAAATGAGCACGGCTCCCCACATCAGGTCGTTAATCATTGCAATCAAGGTGTCCATAATTCTCTCGTTGTTATCACATCCATGGCCAGTCTGCGCTGACCGCTCTCTGTCAATTTCCGAACCAGCATTGCGCCGAAGGGGCGGAATCTAGCATAGGGAGGGAATTCAGAATAGTGACAGGGCTCACTGGGGAGACAAAAAACGAGCAATTTGATGCAAAAAAGCTTCATTTAGCACGCAATAAATCAACAAAAATTGATGCGCTACCCAGCGCCCTTACAAATTAGATCCAATAGAGAACCATTTTACAACTCACCCCATGGGGGTAAAAACCGCTGAGTGAAACAGAACCAGGGAGACAAGCGTTTGCCTCTCATGCCTCATCGGCAAGGGGTTGTAACGCAAAACGTTTTACACGTAATTAAATTTCAAGTAGCTGACAGAACTATTTATGTGACCTCCCGCACAAATTCATGAATCCACCAAAATAATTGCGCTTTTCCATGTCGGAGCCAGCCGCCACACCATGAATAAAACTCGTTTTTTATCAAACACTTTCACCAGACAGCCGGTACCGCTTTCACCACCTGGCTGATTCGCATACAAGCCCCCCTATTGCAGGATGCGCCACATCCGTATTAATTAGGCAGGCAATGACGATGGGGCCTGCCCATCGCCCCTTTCTGAGCCTGAGCCGCCGGGATCTTGTAATTTAATTTCAGAACTGCCGTCTCATGCCCGCCACCCTGGGATTGCTCCCTCATAAAGAGATGATATTTGCCATGGCCGATAAATTGACTCAGCTGAAAGCCCTGACCACAGTGGTTGCCGATACCGGCGACATCGAAGCCATCAAGCGCTACCAGCCCATCGATGCCACCACCAACCCCTCTCTGGTACTCAAGGCCTCCGAGATCCCCGAGTACGCAGCCCTGATCCAGGACGCCATTGCCTGGGCCAAATCCCAGAGCCAGGACAAGGCACAGCAAATCATCGACGCAGGCGACAAGCTGGCGGTCAACATCGGCCTGGAAGTGCTGAAAATCGTCCCGGGTCGCATCTCCACCGAAGTGGACGCCCGCCTCTCCTTCGACACCGACGCCAGCATCGCCAAGGCCCGCAAGCTGATCCGCCTCTACAACGAAGCCGGTATCAGCAATGATCGCATCCTGATCAAGCTGGCCTCCACCTGGGAAGGGATCCGTGCCGCCGAGGTGCTGGAGAAAGAGGGTATCCAGTGCAACCTGACCCTGCTGTTCTCCTTCGCCCAGGCCCGCGCCTGTGCCGAAGCCGGCGCCTTCCTCATCTCCCCGTTCGTGGGCCGCATCCTCGACTGGTACAAGGCCAAGAACGGCCGTGACTACACCGCCAGTGAAGATCCGGGCGTGGTCTCCGTCACCGCCATCTACAACTACTACAAGCAGCACGACTACCCGACCGTGGTCATGGGCGCGAGCTTCCGCAACACCGGCGAAATCCTGGAACTGGCCGGCTGCGACCGACTGACCATTGGCCCCGCTTTGCTGGAAGAGCTGAGCAAGGCCGAAGGCACCGTGGTGCGCAAGCTGGACTACACCGGCGAGCGCACAGCCAAACCGGCCCCGATGACCGAAGCCGAATTCCGCTGGGAGCTGAACCAGGACGCCATGGCCGTCGAGAAACTGGGGGAAGGCATCCGCCTGTTCGCCATCGACCAGGGCAAGCTGGAAACCATGCTGGCAAGCCACCTGTAAGGCCGCTCGCCACACGGCTCTCACAGAGCGAAGTGGCGCCGCAAATACCGGGCTCCCGAAAGGGCAGCCCGGTTTTTTTGTGCCTGTTTCCGGTTGTCACAACTTCGTCATAAAAACGTTTTATTTTCAAAGGCGTCGTGTTATACGGATGGTGAAAACCATAAAACCAAGGAGGGAGCCATGGACATGTTCAACTTCGATTTTGACGAGGTCGTTGAGCTGGGTTCACGTAGCCGCGGGACAACGGGAAAAAAACGCAAATGGCGTGAGATTGAGGCGCTTAAAGACAAGCACCGCCTGCAAAAGGAGCTGCAGGCCATCGACATCGCCTATGAAGGATCGGACGACCTGGAGCTCTGATACGCCCACGTCGCCCATGTTTCACTCCAGCGAGTGGAGCCATAAAAACAGCGCCCCGGATTGACCGGGGCGCTGTTTTTATGGGTGAACCTCCTGTCAGGCTGCAGGCAGCGAGAGCTGTTTGGCCAGCGCCTGGAAGTGCTGGCTCACCTCCGCCCCGAACAGGGGATCATTGATGGCCCGGTTCTGCCAGAGCTGTTCGAGATGACGCCAGTCATCCTCGGTCAGGGAGTCGCGCAGATGGGGGAAGATGACCCCTTCCTCATAGTTCATGTGCGCCTCCTGCTGCTCGATGAACTGCTCCAGACGGGCCACGAACTGATCCAGCGGGATGACCGCGTCCATCAGGATCATCTCCACCATCTCCTTGAGCTCGGTCCCTGCATCCAGCAGACGGGCGTGCTCCTCGTGCAGCCGGTTGGCCACCTCCCCCTCCACCACCCTGTATTTCAGGTAGTAGTCATAAATCATGTCTTCCTTCGGGTGGTGGTACTTGTCGGATACCTCGCGCAGATAATCCACCACATCCCGCAGCAGGAAGTAGCTCACCGGCTGCTCATTGCGAATGGCCGCCAGCTTTTGCTTGAGCAGCGTCAGCAACCGGGTGATGTTGAGATGGTCCTTATGCAGACTGGATAACATGGGCACTCCTTGCACTGAAATGAGAAAACGTCTGTCTCGAGTATACGGTCATTTATTGCCTGAACTTTGCACTCAATCAAGTCGGATGCAGACAGCGGCTGCACCAGCCTCTCACCACAGGGGGCACAGGGGACACCATTTCCCCTGTGCATGCACGGCGTCAGGCCGCCGGATCGGCGCAGACCGAGAGCCAGTCGATGGGACTGCGTCCCTGCTGGACCAGCAGGCGATTGGCCTCGGAGAAGTGGCCGCAACCGATGAAACCGCGATGGGCAGAGAGCGGGCTGGGATGGGGGGCGCTCAGCACATGGTGGCGCGACCGGTCGATGAAGCGCCCTTTCTTCTGGGCATGAGCGCCCCACAGCAGGAAGACGACGCCCTGGCAATGGGCATTGATCCGCTCGATGACCCGATCGGTAAAGGTCTCCCACCCCAGGTGGGCGTGAGAGTGCGCCATGCCCGCCTGTACCGTCAGCACCGTATTGAGCAGCAGCACTCCCTGTCTGGCCCAGGACTCCAGAAAGCCGTGATGGGGCGTGACAAAACCCGGCAGATCCCGCTGCATCTCCTTGTAGATGTTGACGAGGGACGGCGGCGTGCGCACTCCGGGCAAGACGGAGAAGCAGAGGCCGTGCGCCTGGTCCGGGCCGTGATAGGGATCCTGCCCCAGAATCACCACCTTGACGTCATCCAGCTCGGTCAGTTTGAAGGCATTGAATACCTCGGTCGCCGGGGGATAGATCACCTTGCCCGCCTCCCGCTCGGCCCTGACGGTGGCCAGGGTGTCCATGAAATACGCCTGCTCTTTCTCCGAACCAATCACATCTTTCCAGGTCAGCACACCCGTCTCCTCTCGTTGCGAATCCACTCCTTCCATCCTGGCTGGCATGCCAGCCTCTCCCTCTCCCCACTCCCCGCCTTCTGTCCAGCTTGGCACCGCTATCTCCTCGGTCAATAGAGCAAGGGGCTCAGGATAGGGTCCTCGCCCCCAAGACGCAACCGCATGGAGGTCAGGCTCAGCCTTGCCAGCCTGGGAAGTGGCGGCGGCGTTCACGGGCCATGACCGAGGCTGCGTCGACACAGGAATAACAGGGCGTCCTTCGGACAGGCCTCATGGGCAGGCCGGTTTTCGCTGACGCCAGCAATAAACCCTAAAGGTGTAGTTAAATTACTAGATATGAATAATAAAAAATGCATAATTCATATATCTTACAAAAACAGAAAAATGATCTGTTTTTGATTCAACTCAATGATTTAATCCCTTTCAATGCACGCAAAATGGGATTTTATTGATTTGGATCAATTTTCGTAATATTACCGTCGTGGTATATATGGCCCCAACGAAGTAAAGGTGTAAGGCAAGGCCCCGTTAAATCATTCCTTCCAAGAGGTGGTTTAAAAACATCAGGGTAATGTGCTTACCGTTGAATCCGCTTTCCTATGAGGAGTCATACCATGATCAAGGGCATCCAAATCACCCAGTCCGCCAACGCCGCTCTGCTGAACTCTTTCTGGCTGCTGGACGAAGAGAAACAACAGGCTCGCTGCATCTGCGCCAAGGGCGACAGCTTTGCCGCCGATCAGGAAGTCAGCCTCTCCGACCTGGGTCAATTCGAATACCGTGAACTGCCGGTTCAGCAAGAGCCTGTGGTCGAAGGGGGTCAGCACCTGAACGTCAACGTACTGCGCCGCGAAACCCTGGAAGACGCCATCGCCAACCCGGAAAAATACCCGCAGCTCACCATCCGCGTCTCCGGTTACGCCGTGCGTTTCAACGCCCTGACCCCGGAGCAGCAGCGTGACGTGGTCACCCGCACCTTCACCCAGAGCCTGTAAGGCGCCCTGCGTAAAGAGATTAAAAAAACGGCCCCCTCGGGCCGTTTTTTCATGGGTGATGATCGCCGCCGGAACCTGGGTCAGCTTCGCAGGTCCACCGGCCTTGCCACCACGGGTTTCGCCAGGGCGTCCTGCATGGTGGCCTCGTCGAGCTGATCGCAGTAACGGGCCACCACCAGGGTCGCCACCCCGTTGCCGATGAGGTTGGTCAGGGCGCGCGCCTCCGACATGAAGCGATCAATCCCGAGGATCAGCGCCAGCCCGGCCAGCGGCAGATGCCCTACCGCCGAGATGGTGGCTGCCAGCACGATGAAGCCACTCCCCGTGACTCCGGCCGCCCCCTTGGAGGAGATAAGCAGCACCACCAGCAGGGTGAGCTGATGAAACAGGTCCAGCGGGGTGTTGGTCGCCTGGGCGATGAAGACGGCTGCCATGGTCAGATAGATGGAGGTGCCGTCCAGGTTGAATGAGTAACCGGTCGGGATCACCAGACCCACCACCGATTTCTTGCAGCCCAGTGCCTCCATTTTCACCAGCATGCGCGGCAATACGGATTCCGACGAGGATGTTCCGAGCACGATCAACAGCTCTTCCCGGATATAGGCAATAAAGCGCACAATGCTGAAGCCATTGGCTTTGGCGATACTGCCGAGCACCAGAAAAATAAACAGCAGGCAGGTCAGATAGAAGCTAGCAATTAATTGCCCCAGCTGCACCAAAGAACCAATACCGTATTTCCCTATGGTGAATGCCATGGCACCAAATGCCCCGATCGGCGCCAGTTTCATGATCATGTTGATGATGCCGAAAATAACCTGAGAGAAACCATCGATGATATTGAAGATGGGTTTTCCCTTCTCCCCGATATGATGCAGGGAAAATCCGAACAGGACGGCAAACAGCAACACCTGGAGTATATTGCCGCCGGCAAAGGCACCGATGACGCTGGCCGGTATCACATCCAGCAGGAAGGGAATTATCCCCTGGGACTGGGCCTGATCCGCATAGACGGAGATGGCGCTGGCGTCGAGTGAGGAGGGATCCACATTCATACCGGCCCCGGGCTGCAGCACGTTGACCACGCACAGACCGATGATCAGGGCCAGGGTGCTCACCACTTCAAAATAGATCAGCGCAATGGCACCGGTTTTGCCCACCGCCTTCATGCTTTCCATGCCGGCAATGCCGGTGACCACGGTACAAAAAATGACGGGGGCGATGATCATCTTGATTAATTTAACGAAGCCATCACCAAGGGGTTTCATATCTGCGCCCAGACTCGGATAGACATGTCCCAGACATATTCCGATGGTGATTGCCAATATCACCTGAAAATAGAGGCTACTGACAATTTTCTTGTGCATGCTCAACGTCCTGTTAATAAGTGTGACTCCACTGACAGCAAATAACGCATGCAGCAGTCTGCGGCGAGAAATAGGGTTATCTCACCCGCTTCATACCTTTTTGCCATCCTGACGGTCGCTACTTTTGCATGTCATAAGAAGCAAATAAGAGACATCAATCACACAACATATTTAACATCATTAACACCACAGAAACATGGTCGCAATGGACGCCGAAGAGCACCAAATGAAAATGACGGAAATAAAAATGCCCCGCATGGCGGGGCATTTTTGATAGTAAAAATCGCGATCAGGCGGAGGTATCGAGGGGCTCGAAGCTCTTGACGAGATCGTCGATGGCCTTCATCTGCTTGAGGAAGCCTTCCAGCTTCTCCAGCGGCAGGGCGCTCGGGCCGTCGCAGCGGGCAATTTTAGGATCCGGGTGGGACTCGATAAAGAGACCGGCCAGGCCCACCGCCATACCGGCACGAGCCAGCTCGGTCACCTGCTCGCGGCGACCGCCGGAGGCCGCTCCCAGGGGATCACGGCACTGCAGGGAGTGGGTGACGTCAAAGATGACCGGATAGCCGCCGGTGCTCTTCTTCATGACGCCCAGGCCCAGCATGTCCACCACCAGGTTGTCATAGCCGAAGTTGGCACCGCGCTCGCAGAGGATCAGGCGATCGTTGCCACACTCCTCGAACTTGTCGGTGATGTTCTTCATCTGGCTTGGGCTCAGGAATTGCGGCTTCTTGATGTTGATGACGTTGCCGGTGCGGGCCATGGCCTCCACCAGATCGGTCTGGCGCGCCAGGAAGGCGGGCAGCTGGATGACGTCGACCACCTCGGCGACCGGTTTGGCCTGATGGGGCTCATGCAGATCGGAGATCACCGGCATGCCGAAGGTCGCTTTCAGCTCCTGGAAGATCTTCATCCCCTCTTCCAGACCCGGACCGCGATAGGAGTGGATGGAGGAGCGGTTGGCCTTGTCCCAGCTCGCCTTGAACACGAACGGGATGCCGAGCTTGCTGGTCACTTCCACGTACTTCTCGCACACCGCCATCGCCATGTCGCGGGATTCCAGCACGTTCATGCCGCCGAACAGCACGAAAGGTTTGTCGTTGGCGACGTCGATCTGGTTGACCTTGATATTCTTCTGTTCCATCTCAGGGATCCTTAATGGAGGGGTTTGGGACTGAGGTCCAGGGTGGCCAGCTGGGTTTTCAGCACATCGGCCACGGGATCATCAGGGCATTGTTCAATAAAGTATTCGAAATCGTCGGCGGCAAAGCGCGGGCAATCGAGTTGCTCATAGATGAAGCCCCGATCCCGCGTCTCCAGCGGATCGCCGGGCTTCATGCGCAGCAGCAGCTCGCTGCAGCGCAACGCCTCCGTCATGCGCTCCTCGCGCAGCAGGGCGCCCTTGCTGACATTGAGCAAGCGCTCGATGATCTCCCACTGCCCCGATGGCTGCAGATGATCATCGCTCAGACTAGCCAGGTTGCCGAGGGCACCGCGCAGCAGCAGTTCGATGCGGTGCCGGCTCAGTTCATCACCGTTGAAGGGGTCCACATAGACCTCCCCGTCCAGACCGGCAAAACTCAGGAGGAAATGGCCGGGGAAGCAGATCCCCTCCACATCCAGCCCTATCTTGCGACCCAGCTGGATGAGGAGGATGCCGAGACTGACCGGGATCCCCTTGCGCCTTGCCAGCACCTGGTCCAGATCGCAGTTGGCGGACGAGAAGTAATCCTGCCAGTCGCCACGAAAGCCCAGGGTCTGGTAGAAACCCTGCAACAGCTGACGGCGCACCTCGTCGCAGTCTCCCTCGGCAATCGTTTCGTCCAGCCAGGCATCGAGGAGGGCAAGCTCGGCCTCTCCCGTGCCGCCATGGCCCCGGATCTCGTCGCTCACCGACAGCGCCAGCTCGGCCAGATCGTGAGCCTCGAAGTCGGTCCACTCATCCACACGTATCATCGTCATCCTTCCTAGCCGAACAGGCTGGCCTGCTTTTGCACCGCAAGCTTGGCGATAAAGAAGATCCACCCCAGTGCGCCCAGGAAGGCAAACCAGCGGATGCCGTTGCTGCGGGCCAGACGCAGCGCCATCATGGCCAGAAACGCCACCACCAGGATGGACGTCAGCTTCTCGGCCAGCCAGGGAATGGCGTTGTTGAGGGGGTTGAGACCCAGCACCATGCAGAGCAGCACACCGGAGAGCACCACCAGGCCGTTGAGCCAGCCGCTGATCTTGAGGGTGCGGGCGCCCCCTGCCAGCGCGGAGCCGGTCTGCAACCAGTAAAAGCGCAGGATAAACATCAGCACGGCCCCGGCAATCAGGGTGAGGTGCAGATGCTTGAGAACAACATACATAAGATTTCCTTGAACAGGGGCAGACCGGGCCCGCCCGTCATATCACTGAGCCAGGCGCCCCAGGGTCACCCGCTCGTTATCGCCGTAATCGCGCACGGTTTCCACCTGGACGTAGCCTTGTTGCAGCAGGAGTTGACGCACCGCCTCCCCCTGATCCCAGCCGTGTTCCAGCAACAGCCAGCCACCTGGCACCAGATGGGCGGGCGCCTGGGTGACGATGAGGCGGATATCCGCCAGCCCCTGCTCCTCCGCCACCAGGGCGGAGCGCGGCTCGAAGCGCACGTCCCCCTCGTGAAGATGGGGATCCGTCCCGTCGATGTAAGGCGGGTTGGAGACGATCATCGCAAAGCGCGGTGCATCCGAGAGCGGCGCAAACCAGCTGCCGTCGCGCACCTCGATGGGCAACCCCAGGGCGGCGCTGTTGGTGCGGGCCAACGCGGCCGCGGCCGGCATCCTGTCCACCGCCCATACATCGGCATCCGGTCGCTCAGACTTGAGCGCAAGGGCGATGGCACCGGTGCCCGTGCCCAGATCCAGCAGGGCGCAGGGGCCGCCCGGCAGGCGGGCCAGCGCCTGTTCCACCAGCACCTCGGTATCGGGGCGCGGGATCAGGGTGGCCGGGCTCACTTTCAGCGGCAGCGACCAGAACTCCCGCTCACCGATGAGGTGGGCAATGGGCTCACCATTGAGGCGACGGGCAAGCCAGCCCGCCAGGGTCGCCTGCTGGGCGGCATCGAGCTCGTGCTCCGGCCAGGTCATCAGATAGCTGCGCCGGCAATCCAGCAGATGACAGAGCAGGGCATCGGCGTCGGCACGGGGGGATTCCCCAGAGGCCAGGGTCGCCATGATATGGGCACGGGCCTGCTGGATCTGCATCAGTTGCTCTCGGCCAGGGAGGCGAGCTGATCCGCCTGATACTCCTGCACCAGGGGGGTGATCACGCAGTCCAGATCCCCTTCCAGGATGTCGCCCAGACGATACAGGGTGAGGTTGATCCGGTGCTCGGAGAGACGCCCCTGGGGATAGTTGTAAGTGCGGATGCGCTCGGAGCGATCCCCGGAGCCCACCAGGTTGCGGCGGGTACTCTGCTCGGCGGCGCGGTGGCGTTCGTCCTCGGCCGCCTGCAGGCGGGCGGAGAGCACCGACATCGCCTTGGCGCGATTCTTGTGCTGGGAGCGCTCGTCCTGGCACTCCACCACCAGCCCGGTGGGCAGGTGGGTGATGCGGATGGCGGAGTCGGTCTTGTTGACGTGCTGGCCGCCGGCACCGGAGGCGCGGAAGGTGTCGATCTTCAGCTCGGAGGGGTTGATCTCCACCTGCTCGGCTTCCGGCACTTCCGGCAGCACGGCCACGGTACAGGCGGACGTGTGCACCCGGCCCTGGGATTCGGTCTCGGGGACTCGCTGCACCCGGTGGCCGCCGGACTCGAACTTGAGGCGGCCGTAGACGTGCTCGCCGTCCACCTTGGCGATCACCTCCTTGTAGCCGCCGTGTTCGCCGTCATTGCAGCTGACGATGGAGACACGCCACCCCTGACGCTCGGCGTAGCGGGAGTACATGCGGAACAGATCCCCCGCGAAAATGGCCGCCTCGTCGCCACCGGCACCGGCGCGGATCTCCAGATAGCAGTTGTTGTCATCCTTGGGGTCGCGCGGCAACAGCATCACCTGAAGCGCCTGCTCCTGCTCCTCGAAGGTCGCCTTGGCGAGCGGCAGTTCCTCCTGCGCCATCTCCCGCAGCTCGGCATCCTCTTCCTCCAGCATCAGCCGGGTGGTGTCGAGGTTCTCTTCGGCCTGGCGGAAACGCTGGAAGGCGTGAACGATATCTTCCAGCTGGGCGTATTCCCGGGTCAGGGCGCGGTATCTGTCCTGATCCGAGGCGACCCCGGGCTCCCCGAGCAGGGCCTGTACTTCTTCATGGCGCTCGATGAGGCCTTCCAGCTTTCTGATCAATGAGGGGTTCATGACTCTTGGATTCTCGATGGAGGACGGGACGGCAAAGGGCCGTCCCAACACTATGATTCTTGTGACAATCCCAGCACCTGACGCAGTTGGGCCAGTTTGTGACTGTCCCCCTGGGCGGCGGCCTGGCGCAGGGCCTGGGTCGGTGCGTGGATCAGCTTGTTGGTGAGGCGATGGGCCATGGCCTTGAGCGCCTGCTCGGCATTTTCACCCTGTTGCAGGGCCAGCAGGGCCCGCTGCAACTCTTCGTCGGCGACCTGCTGTGACTGATGGCGATAATCACGAATGAGATCCACCGAGTGCTGGCTGCGATACCAGCCCATGAACTCGTCGCGCTCTTCCTGCACGATGAGTTCCGCCTCGGCGGCCGCCCGCTTGCGGGTCTCCAGGTTCTGCTCGATGATGCCCTGCAGATCGTCCACCGTGTAGAGATAGGCATCGGAGAGCTCGTCCACCTCGGCTTCGATGTCGCGGGGCACGGCGATGTCCACCAGGAACATGGGCTTGAAACGACGCGCCTTGAGCGCCCGCTCCACCATGCCCTTGCCGATGATGGGCAGGGGGCTTGCCGTGGAGCTGATGACGATGTCCGCCTCGTGCAGGTAGTCCGGGATCTCTTCGAGCGTCATTACCTGGGCACCGAACTCCTCTGCCAGCAACTGGGCCCGTTGCAGGGTCCGGTTCGCCACCATCATCCGGGTCACGCTCTGCTCGCGCAGGTGGCGGGCCACCAGTTCGATGGTTTCGCCGGCGCCCACCAGCAGCACCTTGGTCTGGGAGAGATCGGAGAAGATACGGCGGGCCAGGCTCACGGCGGCGAAGGCCACCGACACCGCGCTGGCGCCGATCTCGGTGTCGGTGCGCACCCGTTTGGCCACCGAGAAGGATTTCTGGAACAGGCGCTCCAGGGATCCTTTCACCGCATCCGCCTGCTGGGCGTGGGCGTAGGATTGCTTGATCTGCCCCAGGATCTGCGGCTCCCCGAGCACCAGGGAGTCGAGGCCGCAGGCCACCCGCATCAGGTGTCGCACCGCTTCCTCGTCCTGGTGCCGGTAGATGGCGGAGAGCACCTCGCTCGCCTCCAGCCCGTGGAACCGCTGCAACCAGTTCAGCACCTGCTCCCCCTGCCCCTGCTCCAGGCTGCAATAGAGCTCGGTGCGGTTGCAGGTGGAGACAATCACCGCCTCGCTGACGCCAGGCTGCTCCACCAGCTCACGCAGGGCGCGATCGATGCGGTCCGGGCCAAAGGCGACCCGCTCCCGCAAGGCGACACTGGCGGTGTTGTGGTTGATTCCGAGGGCAAACAGACTCATGGGTGGGTGATGATCGTTTCATGCACAGGGTGTAGAGGCCGACAATTGTACGAGAAAGGGTAAGTCTTTAAAAGCAATACGGCCGCCCCTTATACTGTCGCAAACCTCATCTGCGGAGCTCCACCTTGTTGTTGCGTATCTTCTCCCTCGCCTGCCTGCTGGTGCTGGCGGGCTGTACCACCACCCAACCCCAGCGGGATCAGGTCAACTGGCAGCAGGAGCGCGCCCGCCTCGAACGCCTCACACACTGGCAGTTGTCGGGCAAAATGGCCATCATCACCGCCCGCCAGAAGGGCAGCGCTCGCCTCAACTGGCAGCAAAACGGCGACGACTATCGCCTCAACCTCACCAGCCTCATCGGCACCCATATTCTGGAACTCTCCCGCACCGGCGGCGAGGTGACTCTGCTCGACAACGACGGAAAACAGCACCAGAGCCAGGATGCCGAGCTCCTGGTCTATCAGCTCACCGGCTGGCACATTCCGGTGGCCGGGCTGCCTGAGTGGATCAAGGGATTGCCGGGGCAGGCCGAATTCGAGCTCAACCCCGATGCCAGCCTCGCCAGCGTGCGCGACGGCCAGTGGCAGATCGTCTACGGGGACTATCGGGATCAGGACGGCTATCGCCTGCCCCACCTGCTCACCATGACCGGGCAGGAGAGCCGTCTCAAGCTGCAGATCAACGAATGGACCCTGGCACCATGATGCACGACCAGGCGCCGATCCGCTGGCCCGCCCCGGCCAAGCTCAACCTCTTCCTGCACGTCAACGGCCGCCGCCCCGATGGCTACCACGAACTGCAGACCCTCTTCATCTTTCTCAACCACGGCGACTGGCTCGAATTCGAGCCGATCCCCGGCAGCGACCAGCTCACCTTGAGCCCGGCCATTCCCGGCGTGCCCGATGAACAAAACCTCATCATCCGGGCTGCGCGACTGTTGCAGAGCCGGTTGGCCAGTCCGCAGGGAGCCCATATCCGGCTGGAGAAGGTACTGCCCATGGGCGGTGGCATCGGGGGCGGCTCGTCGGACGCGGCCACCACCCTCGTGGCCCTGAACCACCTCTGGCAAGCCGGCTTGAGTGAAGACGAGCTGGCCGAGCTCGGCGTGCAGCTGGGCGCCGACGTGCCGGTATTCGTGCGGGGCAAGGCCGCCTTCGCAGAGGGTGTGGGGGAGCGGTTGCAACAGATCGAGGTGCCGGATGCCTGGTACCTGGTACTCAAGCCCGATTGCCATGTGGCCACCGCCGCCGTGTTCCAGGATCCCGACCTGCCCCGCAACACCCCCAAGATGACCTTGGACAATCTGCTGGCAGGAGAGTGGAAAAACGATTGCGAACTGCTGGTGAAAAAGCGCCACCCCGAGGTTGCCAATGCGCTCGGCTGGTTGCTAGAATACGCGCCGTCAAGAATGACGGGCACTGGCGCCTGCGTCTTTGCTCGATTTGAAGACGAAATGGCTGCTCGGAAGGTGTTGGCAAAAGTGCCGGAAGGCTGGGATGGGTTTGTCGCCAAGGGCGAGAACATATCACCACTCTTCGTCACTTTGCAACAAGTGAGTGATTGGGGTATCGCCAAGCGGTAAGGCAGCGGGTTTTGATCTCGCCATTCCTAGGTTCGAATCCTAGTACCCCAGCCAACTCTCTCCTTGTTGAGGCCGCATCGGGAGGTGTTGACCTCGTCGATGTGTCTTGGGCCAATCTGACGCGATGGCGCTCAAGGTGGATTCCCGTCCACCCACCCTGCGGGTGATGAGACGCCATCCTCGACATCTCCCAGAGACCTTGTCCGTCATCTTGCTAAATCGTTTGCCCCCAAACGATACGGGTCTAAAATCAGACTCCCCACATACTGGATGCAACCCCGAGGTTTCAAACCGTGCCTGACATGAAGCTGTTTGCTGGTAACGCAACGCCGGAACTAGCCCAGAAGATCGCAGATCGCCTGTTTATCAAACTCGGCAATGCTGCCGTAGGTCGCTTTAGCGACGGCGAGATCAGCGTACAGATCAACGAGAATGTACGCGGTGGCGATATCTTCATCATTCAATCCACCTGTGCCCCGACCAACGACAATTTGATGGAATTGATCGTCATGGTGGATGCACTGCGTCGTGCTTCAGCTGGCCGTATCACTGCCGTTATTCCCTACTTTGGTTATGCCCGTCAGGACCGCCGCGTCCGCTCCGCCCGTGTGCCCATCACCGCCAAGGTCGTCGCCGACTTCCTCTCCAGCGTGGGTGTGGACCGTGTGCTGACCGTTGACCTGCATGCCGAGCAGATCCAGGGCTTCTTCGACGTCCCCGTCGACAACGTGTTCGGCAGCCCGGTGCTGCTGGAAGACATGAAGGCCAAGAACCTCGAATCCCCCGTGGTCGTGTCACCGGACATCGGTGGCGTGGTCCGTGCCCGTGCCATCGCCAAGCTGCTGGACGACACCGACATCGCCATCATCGACAAGCGTCGTCCCCGTCCGAACGTCTCCCAGGTCATGCACCTGATCGGCGACGTAGCCGGTCGTGACTGCGTCATCGTCGACGACATGATCGACACCGGCGGCACCCTGTGCAAAGCGGCCGAAGCGCTGAAAGAGCGTGGTGCCAAGCGCGTGTTCGCCTATGCGACCCACCCTGTCTTCTCCGGCACAGCCGTTGAAAACATCAAGAATTCGGTCATCGACGAGCTGATCATCACCGACTCCATCCCGCTCACCCCGGAGATGAAGGCAGTCGGCAAGGTCAAGCAGCTGACCCTCTCCTCCGTGCTGGCCGAAGCGATTCGCCGCATCAGCAACGAAGAATCCATCTCTGCCATGTTCGAGCATTGATAGACCCTGTCGTGACAAAAACCGCCGAATGGCGGTTTTTGTTTTTTTGGGTGCCTGGCGCCAACCGCCAGCCTTCACTCGGCAAGAGACGAAAACCTCGGACGAGCCACCCCACCCGAGCCCTTCTGTCCGGCTTTTCCCCGACCTTGCCGCACTTTGGTTGAGTGATCGCCACTCGGCGGCTAGAATATTGCGTCCCATTGCCCCGGGTCATCCGCCCATGGCAAGTAGCGAGTGAAGACATCAAGCGTGACAAGTCAAATCAAACTGATTGTCGGGCTGGGTAATCCCGGCCCCGAATATGCCAAGACCCGCCACAATGCGGGCGCCTGGTATGTGGAGCAACTGGCACGCTGGCACAATGTCAGCCTGCGCGAAGAGCCCAAGTTCTTCGGCCACACCGCCCGCTTCCTGGTGGACGGGCAGGATGTGCGGCTGCTCATCCCGAACACCTACATGAATCTCTCCGGCAAGGCCGTGGCGGCGCTCGCGCGCTTCTACCAGATCGCCCCGGAAGAGATCCTGGTGGCCCACGACGAGCTGGACCTGCCTCCCGGCATCGCCAAGTTCAAACAAGGGGGCGGTCACGGCGGCCATAACGGCCTCAAGGACATCATCGCCAGGATGGGCAACAACAATAACTTCTTCCGGCTGCGCCTTGGCATCGGCCATCCGGGCGCCAAGGAGCTGGTCGCCGGTTTCGTGCTGACCAAGGCGCCCAGCAGTGAGCAGAGTCTGATCGAGGCCGCGCTGGACGAATCCCTGCGCGCCACCGACATCCTGTTCAAGCAGGACATGACCAAGGCCATGAATCGCCTGCACAGTTTCAAGGCCGAGAAAGTCTAGGCCTTCAGCCTGCATGGCCAGGCAGTTCAAGATGACCGGCCCCCTGGCGAGATCCCTCGCCTCGGGGTCAAGCAACACGACACGGGCCGCCCGCGCGGCCCCTTGAAGCATCCATCAACAAGGTAACAATCCATGGGTTTTAAATGCGGTATCGTGGGCCTGCCCAATGTAGGCAAATCCACCCTGTTCAATGCGCTGACCAAGGCCGGCATCGAAGCCGCCAACTTCCCGTTCTGCACCATTGAGCCGAACACGGGTGTGGTCCCCATGCCGGATCCCCGCCTCGACCAGCTGGCGGCCATCATCAATCCGCAGCGTGTCGTGCCGACCACCATGGAATTCGTGGACATCGCCGGCCTGGTGGCCGGTGCCTCCAAGGGCGAAGGCCTTGGCAACCAGTTCCTGGCCAACATCCGTGAAACCGAAGCCATCGGTCACGTGGTGCGCTGCTTCGAGGACGAGAACATCGTCCACGTGGCGGGCAAGGTCTCCCCGGCCGACGACATCGAGGTGATCAACACCGAGCTGGCCCTCTCCGACCTGGATGCCTGCGAGCGCGCCATCAATCGCCAGTCCAAGCGTGCCAAGGGCGGCGACAAGGATGCCAAGCTGGAAGTGGAAGTGCTGGAGAAGATCAAGGTAGCCCTGGAAAACGGCCAGATGATCCGCGGCATGAAGCTGGACAAGGATGAGCTGGACGCCGTCAGCCACCTCAACTTCCTGACCCTCAAACCCACCATGTACATCGCCAACGTGGCGGAAGATGGCTTCGAGAACAACCCCTACCTGGATCAGGTCCGTGAGATAGCCGCCGCCGAGAACGCCGTTGTCGTGGTCGTCTGCTGCGCCATCGAGGCGGACATCGCCGAGCTGGACGACGAAGACCGCGCCGAGTTCATGGCGGATCTCGGCATCGAGGAGCCGGGCCTGAACCGGGTGATCCGCTCCGGATACGAGCTGCTCAAGTTGCAGACCTACTTCACCGCCGGTGTGAAAGAAGTGCGCGCCTGGACCATTCCGGTAGGCGCCACCGCCCCGCAGGCCGCTGGCAAGATCCACACCGACTTCGAAAAAGGCTTTATTCGCGCCCAGACCATCGCCTTCGACGACTTTATCACCTACAAGGGTGAGCAAGGCGCCAAGGAAGCAGGCAAGATGCGCGCGGAAGGGAAAGACTACATCGTCAAGGATGGCGATATCATGAACTTCCTGTTCAACGTCTAACCCCATGAGAGGCCAGCATTTGCTGGCCTCTTTTTTATCTGGCCAGAGGCGCGATCTGGGTGCGAATGTCGTAAAAAAAACCAGATTGTTGGGCTTTTGCACGACAGCGGCCAATAACTCGCCAAACGCACCCAAATTCGTTTTTTCAAACAAAAAAAGGGTTGACGCCCCAGAGCCAGATACGCATAATTCCGGCCGCACAGTGACGAGGCAACGACTCACTGGAAGCAAGGTTGGCTATGTAGCTCAGTTGGTTAGAGCATCGCACTCATAATGCGGGGGTCACAGGTTCGAATCCCGTCATAGCCACCATCTCTAGTTGGGGTATCGCCAAGCGGTAAGGCAGCGGGTTTTGATCTCGCCATCCCTAGGTTCGAATCCTAGTACCCCAGCCATTTTTTGAATGATGTTTGATGGTCTCTGTCAGGCATCGTCGTTGGGGTATCGCCAAGCGGTAAGGCAGCGGGTTTTGATCTCGCCATCCCTAGGTTCGAATCCTAGTACCCCAGCCATTTTTGAATGATGTTTGACAGTCTCTGTCGGGCATCGCTGTTGGGGTATCGCCAAGCGGTAAGGCAGCGGGTTTTGATCTCGCCATCCCTAGGTTCGAATCCTAGTACCCCAGCCATTTTTATGTTCTCTTCCACGTTTGTGGTTGACAACAAACGGCTATGTAGCTCAGTTGGTTAGAGCATCGCACTCATAATGCGGGGGTCACAGGTTCGAATCCCGTCATAGCCACCATGTTTGAAAAACGTTCCTTCAATCATCCGATTGCAAAGAACACTGTTGGGGCATCGCCAAGCGGTAAGGCAGCGGGTTTTGATCTCGCCATACCTAGGTTCGAATCCTAGTGCCCCAGCCATTTTTGCTTGTATTCGACGCAAGTCGTGCACAAGACGGCTATGTAGCTCAGTTGGTTAGAGCATCGCACTCATAATGCGGGGGTCACAGGTTCGAATCCCGTCATAGCCACCATTATTCTTGCGGAAGTGGCGAAATTGGTAGACGCACCAGATTTAGGTTCTGGCGCCCTAGGCGTGAGAGTTCGAGTCTCTCCTTCCGCACCATCGAAAGCAGTACCAAACAGACCAGCTCAGGCTGGTTTTTTTGTATCCGGCGTTTGCCGCTCTTCTCCCCCTCTCCACGCCATCGCGCGCCTGCAACGCCACCTCATGTATCAACGGCTAAGCCTTGTGTTCTCCTCTGCGACGGCGCAATGCCCTGCTCCGGCGTGATGCCGCCCTTTTCATCTCGCAGAGCGCTGCGGGCAATAAAAAGGCGGCCCGCAGGCCGCCATATCGTTTGCTGTCGTCAGAACGGGAAGAACCAGGGGATGGCGATGACGCTCACCACCATCACCAGCAAGGTGAAGGGCACGCCGATGCGCACGAAGTCCATGAACTTGTAGTTGCCCGGGCCCAGCACCAGGGTGTTGACCGGAGACGAGACCGGCGTCATGAAGGCTGCCGAGGCGGCGATGGCGATGGTCATGGCAAAGGGATAAGGCGACACCCCCATCTGATGGGCCGTACCCAGCGCGATGGGCGCCATCAGCACCGCCGTCGCCGTGTTGGAGATGAAGAGCCCGATGACGGCACAGAGCACGAAGAGGCTGGCCAGCATCACCCTGGGGCCCATCTCCCCCACTGCCGAGATGAGCGCGCCGACGATGAGATCCACCCCGCCGGTCTGCTGCAATGCAAGGGCAAAGGGCAGCATGCCCACGATGAGGATCAGGGTCGGCCAGTGGATGGACTTGTAGGCACTCTCCAGATCGATGCAGCGGAACTTGCCCATCAGCAGGCAGGCGATGAGCGCCGCGATCACGTTGGGCACGGGATCCGTCACCATCAGTACTATCATGACCCCGAGGGCAATCAGGGCGTGGATGGCCTGGCTGCGGGCCGGCGCCATCTCGTCCACTTCCGCAGGCAGGCCCAGCAGCAGAAAATCGCGATGATGGGTCTGCAACTGACGAATGAGGCTCCAGTTCCCCACCACCAGCAGGGTATCCCCCATCTGCAGCGCCTCGTCCACCAGCTTGCCGGTCAGCGCCTCTCCATCCCGGCGGATCCCCACCACGCTCAGACCGTAACGGGAACGGAAGGTCACCTCGCGGATGCTCTTGCCGAGCAGCCGGGAGCCGGGGATGAGGGAGACCTCCGCCATACCCACCTCCCGCGCCTGGTCGGAGAAATACTCCCCGCGCAATATCATGGGTTCTAGCCGCGCCTCGCTGCAAAACTCCCGCACATCCACCTCGGGATCCGACATGTCGATGAGCAGCACGTCCTTGGCCTGGAACTCGGTCACCCCGGTGACACTGACCATCACCCGCCTGAACTTGCGCCAGCGCTCCATCCCGATGACGTTGGCCCCGAAGCGGGCACGCAATTGCAGCTCGTCCAGGGTCTGGCCGATCAGGGGGGAATCGGGCCGGATCGCCAGTCGGCGTGCTCGCCCGGCCAGCCGGTAGTCACGGATGAGATCCCGCATGGTGCTGCGTCCCATCTGCTTGCCCTTGCCCTCTTCCCCTTCACGCACCAGACGGTTGCGCATCAGCAGCATGTAGAGGATCCCCATCCCCAGAATGATGACCCCCATGGGGGTGAAGCCGAAGAAGCCGAACCCCTGGATGTCGTGACGCATCAGTTCACTGTTCACCACCATGTTGGGCGGCGTCGCCACCAGCGTCATCATGCCGCTGATAAGGCCGGCAAAGCCGAGCGGCATCATCAGTCTGCCCGCCGGGATCCCCATCCGGTTCGCCACGCTCAGCACCACGGGGATGAAGATGGCCACCACCCCGGTCGAACTCATCACGGCCCCCAGGGTCGCCACCGCCACCATCAGCAGCACCAGCATGCGGGTTTCGCTGCTGCCGGCAACCTTCACCAGGGCATCTCCCACCTGATAGGCGATGCCGGTACGCACCAGCCCCTCCCCCACCACGAACAGGGCGGCAATCAGAATGACGTTGGGATCGCTGAATCCTGCCAGCGCCTGCGGCAGGGTCAGGGTGCCGCTCAACACGAACAGGATGATGATCAACAAGGCGACCACGTCCATGCGTACCTTGTTGGTAATAAACAGGAGAATGGCTCCCACCAGCATGCTGAGCACCCAGATCAACTCGGAATTCACACTTGCTCCTTTTGTTCAACGTCAACCACGGCCGGCCTCGGACGCCATCAGACCACAGAGCCCGTCCCCCTGATTTGTTACATATCAAGAAAGAGGAGACCGCATCATCTCACATTCAGGTTCAGTTGCGGCCATTTTACCGGTCCGTGAACGCAGACGGTCGCCCTTCACATGTCGGGGTAAAAAGTGCTGCACGCTCCCCCCGCCCCTCCTAAAATGGGCCCGCCGCGGCCTGAGCCGCCCTCTCACCCCTTGCCCTTCGGAGACGACATGACCCAGCACACCCCGGCCTACCCGGCATTCACCTTCTTCAGCCGCTTTGTCGCCGACATCCAGGCTGGCCGAAAGACCATCACCATCCGCGACGAGAGCGAGGCTAACTGGCGGCCCGGCCAGCGCCTGGCCCTGTTCACCAACCCGGAACACCAGCCTTTTGGCACCATTGAAGTCATCTCGGTCAAGGCGGTCGCCTTTGAGGCGCTGAGCGACGAGCACGCCCGTCAGGAGAACATGACCCTCCCCGAGCTTAAAGATGTGATCCGCGATATCTACCCCGCACTGCCGCCCCTCTATGTGATTGAATTCGTGCTGATTGAAGCCTGATTTTGTGAGCTGCCTCAGCTAACGCCGGTTGCGCTCACAGGCCAAAAGCGCACAATGACTGTTTTTATATACAGTCATTGGTGTCTTATGAAAAAACAACTCGAACCGGCCATCGCAGCCATGGTGGCAGACTTCATCGCCGCAGGTCGTCCCAAGGCGAGCCAGCTGAGCTGGCAGGCGCGCCGTGACGGCTACCTAGCCTCTGCCCTGTTGGGCGGTGAGCGGGAAGAGGTGGGCGCCATTGAAGAGTGGCAGGCCGATCTCCACGCCATCCGCTGCTATCGGCCCGCAGACAAACCGGACCCCGCGTATCCGGTGCTGATCTATTTTCACGGCGGCTGTTTTGTCAGCGGGGATTTCGAGACCCATGATCGCCAGATGCGGATGCTGTGCAACCGGGCCAGTGCCCTGATCTTCGCCGTACATACCCGCCTCGCCCCGGAACACACCTATCCTGCGGCTCACGACGATGCGCTGGCCGCCACACGGGCCATCATGGCCGAGGTGGAGAAATGGCATGGGGATCCGGCACGTCTCGCCATTGCCGGCGACAGCGCAGGGGGTCATCTCGCCCTGATCACCACCTTGCGGCTCAAGGCTGCCAACGCCCCCTTGCCCAAGGCCCTGCTGCTTCTCTATCCCATGCTGGATGCCCTCTGCGAGAGCCAAAGCTACCGCGATCTCGGTGACGACTACCTCATCACCCGGGACATGCTCGCAAGCGGTTTTCACGCCTACCTTGGCAGCCTGCCCCCCAGCCATCCCGAAGCCAGCCCGCTCCACCATCCCGCCCTGTCAGGATTACCGCCGACCCATATCGTCACGGCGGAATATGATCCGCTGCGCGACGAAGGGGAAGCCCTGTATGGCAAGCTGGTGCAGGCTGGCGTCGATGCCACTTGCCAGCGGCAGCATGGCGTCATCCACGGCTACTTCCAACTGGCGGCCATCAGCCCTGCCGCTCGTCAGCTCATCGACCAGATAGCCATGATGCTCAGAAGACTCTGAGTTGGAACCGGCCCCCAAGCCGTGTTAAAAGTGTCTCTTTTGAATCAGGGAGGTAACCCGCGTGTTCGAGATAGCGAGCCTGAAAGAGGGCATGATGCACGGGGTGGAGCTGTTCCAGCTGCTGCTGGAGATCATCTCCATCGCCTGCGTGGTCATCGGCCTTGGCAAGACCCTCTGGCTGGCGGCCAGAGTGCGGGATCACGAGCCCGGCTTTCCCCGTATCCGCCTCTGCTTCGGCAGCTGGCTTATCCTGGCGCTGGAGTTCCAGCTCGCCGCCGACATCCTGGCCACCACGGTGGCACCGAGCAAGGAGGAGCTGGTGCGCCTCGCCATCATCGCGGTCATCCGCACCTTCCTGAACTACTTCCTCGGCAAGGAGCTCGATGCCCAGGCCGAGCGCCAGCAGGAAAAACAGACATAAGCCTGAGCCACAACCCCGGGTGGATTACATGAGCCGCGACATGGGAACACTGCCAGGCCCATGTCGTTCAATGATAAATAAATGACCGTAACAGATTGAAAATAAATGAGTAAATAATCGAATCCACGCTGATTATTTATCCCGTTTGATGCAAGTAACACCCCCTCTTACTATGTTTGTGACCTATCCATGGCCGGCCCCCTGTCGCCGGCCTTTACACTGGCATAGCAAGTGGACAATGCATGATCACCACAGACGGTAATAACGCGGTCGCCTCAGTGGCCTACCGCACCAGCGAAGTCATCGCCATCTACCCCATCACCCCCAGTTCCAGCATGGCGGAGCAGGCGTCGGCCTGGTCGAGCGATCGGGGCCTGAACCTGTGGGGCGACGTGCCTCGCGTGGTCGAGATGCAGTCGGAGGGCGGGGCCATCGCCACCGTCCACGGCGCCTTGCAGACCGGCGCACTGGCGACCTCCTTTACCTCGTCCCAGGGCCTGCTGCTGATGATCCCCAACCTCTACAAGTTGGCGGGTCAGCTCGTTCCCTTCGTACTCCACGTGGCGGCGCGTACCGTGGCGACCCATGCCCTGTCGATTTTTGGCGATCACTCGGACGTGATGGCGGTGCGCCAGACCGGCTGCGCCATGCTCTGTGCCAGCAACGTGCAGGAGGCGCAGGATTTTGCCCTGATCGCCCAGGTGGCCAGCCTCAACAGCCGGCTGCCCTTCATCCACTTCTTCGACGGCTTTCGCACCTCCCACGAGATAGCCAAGATAGTGCCGCTGGCGGACGACACCCTGCGTGCCCTGCTGCCGGAAGCCGCCATCCGTGCCCACCGCGAGCGCGCCCTGAGCCCGGATCACCCCGTCGTGCGCGGCATCGCCGCCAACCCGGACACCTATTTCCAGTGCCGGGAGGCCACCAACCCCTGGTATGACGACGCTTATCGTCACGTGAGCGAGGCGATGCAAGCCTTCGGCGAACAGACCGGGCGCCACTACCAGCCGTTCGAATACCTGGGTCATCCAGAAGCCGAGCGGGTGCTGGTGCTGATGGGTTCCGCCATCGGCACCTGTGAGGAGGTGATAGCGCGTCTGATCGAGCAAGGGGAGAAGGTGGGGCTGGTGAAGGTACGCCTCTACCGCCCCTTCTCAGCCTCCCACCTGCTGGCTGTCATTCCCGAGAGCGCCCGCAAGATTGCGGTGCTGGATCGCACCAAGGAGCCGGGCGCCCAGGCCGAGCCGCTCTATCTGGATGTGATGAGCGCGCTGGCCGAGGCGGTCAGCCGGGGCGAGCGTGCCAGCCTGCCGCGGGTCATCGGCGGTCGCTACGGCCTCTCCTCCAAGGAGTTCAATCCGGCCTGCGTGCAGGCCATCTTCGATGAGCTGGCACTGGACAACCCGAGGCCGCGCTTCACCGTCGGCATCTTCGACGACGTCACCGGCCTCTCCCTGCCCCTGCCGAAACTCGATTATCCGAGCCCCGGCCTTGGCAACCAGCACAAGCTGGAGGCGCTCTTCTACGGCCTTGGCAGCGACGGCACCGTCTCAGCGGCCAAGAACAGCATCAAGATCCTCGGCAATCACACCCCGCTCTATCCCCAGGGCTACTTCGTCTACGACTCCAAGAAGGCGGGGGGCCTCACCGTCTCCCACCTGAGGGTGAATGAACGGCCGGTGCAATCGGCCTACCTGGTGGACGAGGCGGACTTCATCGGCTGCCACCAGTGGCAGTTCATCGACATGTACCAGATGGCGGAGCGGCTGAGGCCAGACGGGATCTTCCTGCTCAACAGCCCCTACGACGCCGAACAGCTCTGGCAGCGACTGCCGCAAGAGGTGCAACAGGTGTTGCGCAAGAAACGCGCCCGCCTCTACACCATCAACGCCGCTAGGATTGCCCGGGAATGCCAGCTCGGCAACCGCATCAATACCGTGATGCAGATGGCCTTCTTCCAGCTGACCGCCATCATACCGCCGACAGAGGCCACCGAGTTGCTCAAGCAGGCCATCGCATCGAGCTATGGCAACAAGAGCGCCGAGCTGGTCGAGCGCAACTGGCAGGCACTGGCCGCCACCTGCGAGGCTCTCACCCCAGTGCCGCTGCAGGCACTTGACCCATCCAGCCACCAGCGCCCCCCCGTGGTGTCGGCCAAAGCCCCCGACTTCGTGCAGACCGTCACCGCCGCCATGCTGGCGGGGCTCGGCGACAGCCTGCCGGTCTCGGCCTTCCCGCCGGACGGCACCTGGCCTGTGGGCACCACCCGCTGGGAGAAACGCAACATCGCCAAGGAGGTGCCAATCTGGCAGGCGGACTTGTGCACCCAGTGCAACTACTGCGTAGCGGCCTGCCCGCACTCGGCCATCCGCGCCAAGGTGGTGGACAAGGACGCGCTGGCCGATGCCCCCGCGACCCTGGACGCGCTGGATGTGAAGGCCCGCGATATGCGCGGTCAGCAATATGTGCTGCAGGTGGCGCCTGAGGATTGCACCGGCTGCAACCTCTGCGTCGAGGTGTGCCCGGCCAAGGATCGCACCGATCCGAGCCGCAAGGCGATCAACATGGAGTCCAGGCTCGACCACCTCGATGCCCAGAAGGCGAACTACGACTTCTTCCTGGACCTGCCTGAGCGCACGGCTGAGCAGTTGGAGCGCATCGACATTCGCACCTCCCAGCTCATCTCGCCGCTGTTCGAATACTCCGGCGCTTGCTCAGGCTGTGGTGAAACCCCCTACATCAAGCTGCTGACCCAGCTCTACGGGGACAGGCTGCTGATCGCCAACGCCACCGGTTGCTCGTCGATTTATGGCGGCAACCTGCCCACCACCCCCTACACCACCAACGCCGAGGGCCGTGGCCCGGCCTGGGCGAACTCCTTGTTCGAAGACAACGCCGAATTTGGCTTGGGCTTCAGGCTCACCGTGGATCAGCATCGCGACCGGGTACGCCGCCTGATGGCGGGTCTGGGTGATGTCGTCCCGGCAGAGCTGCAGCAAGGGCTACAAGACGCCAGCCTGCCGGTCTCCGAGCAACGCGCCCATATCGAACAGTTGCGCAGCCTGCTGCAGGGCCGCACCGAGCCGGGCGCGGCTGAGTTGGCCCGGGATGCGGACCACCTGGTGGACAAGTCGGTCTGGCTCATCGGCGGCGATGGCTGGGCCTATGACATCGGCTTCGGCGGCCTGGATCACGTGCTGAGTCTGGGGGAGAACATCAACGTGCTGGTGCTCGACACCCAGTGCTACTCCAACACCGGTGGCCAGCAATCCAAGGCGACGCCGCTCGGCGCCATCACCAAGTTTGGCGAGCAGGGCAAGCGCAAGGCGCGCAAGGATCTCGGCGCCAGCGTCATGATGTATGGCCACGTCTATGTGGCGCAGATCTCCCTCGGCGCCCAGATGAACCAGACGGTGAAGGCCATTCAGGAGGCGGAAGCCTACCCGGGCCCGTCCCTCATCATCGCCTACAGCCCCTGCGAGGAGCACGGCTACGATCTGGCCCAGAGCCACGAGCAGATGAAGCAGCTGACCGCCACCGGCTTCTGGCCGCTCTACCGCTACGACCCCCGTCGCAGCGAGGAGGGCAAGGCGCCGCTGGCGCTGGATTCCAGGGCCCCCAGCGTATCGCTTGCCGAGACCCTGCAACAGGAGCCCCGCTTCAAGCGCCTCGAGCGCCAGCTGCCGGAGATCGCCTCCCAGCTCTATCGGGAGGCGGAGCTGGATGCGAACCGTCGCTTCGCCTGGCTGAGCCAGCTCGCCGGCAAGGAGGCGCCAGCGCAGGAGTAAACGGCCCACACATGAGCGGTTAACGGCCAAACAAAGAGGGCTCCCCGCGGGGAGCCCTCTTTGTATCCGATAGCAACTATCAGACGTGCTTGCTGGCCAGCTCGTGGCGCTTCAATGCCAGCAAGGTGACCAGCAGGGCGGCGGTGGCGATCAGCGCCATGCCGATATAGGTGGCGCTGAAACCGGGTACCAGTTCGGCCGGGCTCAGGCTGGCCAGATTGGGGCTGCTGCCTGCTGGCAGGGCGGCATGGAACAACACGGCGCAGATGGCGACACCGACCGCCCCGCCCAGCTCCCGCCCGAAGTTGAACAGGGACATGCCGATGCCGCGATCTTCCCGCGGCAGGGCATTTTGCACCACCACCGACAGCGCCGGCAGCACCAGACCAAGGCCGATACCGGCAAACGCCAGTCCCAGTCTGGCCCAGACGTCGAAGTGGATCTGCCACAGGGCCAGCGCTGCCAGGGCAAAACCTGCCACCACGAAACGCTTGTAGTGACCGGTGCGACCGATGAGCTTGCCGCCGAAGAAGGCCCCCGCCGTGATGCAGACCATGAAGATCACCATGATCCCGCCACTGTCACTGGCACTCATCCCCTTTTGCCACTGCATCTGCAACGGCAGGTAGACCAGCACGGCAAACATCAGCAGCTGCGAGGCCAGCGCCAGCAGCACGCTCACCAGATAACCCGGCAGGCGCACCAGGTGGGCTGGCAGTATGGGGTCGTGCGCCCGCCGCTCCACCAGGATCAGCAGCAACAAGGCCGCCCCCAGCGCAGCCGCGAGCCAGACGGCGGGCAAGGCCGCCTCCGGCGAGAGCAGCAACAGGGTGAGGGTGGTGACCGTGATGAGCAGTGCCGCTCCCTTCCAGTCGAAGCGGCTGTGGCGGCGCACATTGAGGTGACCCAGATTGCGGTTCACCAGCCAGAGGGCGATAGCGCCGAGCGGCAGATTGATCCAGAAGATCCAGCGCCAGCTGAGCTGCTCGGTAAAATAGCCACCGAGCAGCGGGCCTGCGATGCTGGAGACCGCATAGACCGCCGAGATATACCCCTGATACTTGCCCACCTCCCGTGGCGGAATACAGTCGGCGATCACGGTAAAGGCGAGCGCGATCAGCCCTCCGCCCCCCAACCCTTGCAGCACGCGGGCGGCCAGCAGGGTTGGCAGATCCTGGGCCAGGGCGCAGGCCACTGATCCAGCCAGAAACAGGCCGATACCGATGTTGAGCATGCGTACCCGGCCGAACATGTCGCTCAACTTGCCATAGATGGGCAGGGCCGCAGTGGCCGCCAGCAGATAGGCGGTCACTACCCAGGTGAGGGCGGCACCGGCGTTCAGCTCAACCCCTATGATGGGCAAGGGCGTGGTGACGATGCTCTTTTCCAGTGAGCCCAGGGCGATCACCAGGGCCACGCTCGAGAAGACGGTTTTGGGGGACATAGGCAGGCTCGCTCATGTGAGATATCGGCACAGGGGGTGCAAGGCACATTATTGTCTCATATGTCATTAGCCGATGGTCAAAACCACTGCCAACCATGATGAAGGTCGCGACATCTGCAAGCCGGATCTGCTAGGGTGAGTCTTTGCCGAAGAGGACGCCCCCATGCCCCAGTCATCCCCCTGCGATCATCACCAGAGTGAACAGCCCCGATTCGACGAGTACGACGCCCTGATCTTCGACATGGATGGCACCCTGGTGGACTCCATGCCACTGCACCTGGATGCCTGGGAAATCACCAGTGCCGAGTTCGGCCTGCCGTTTGATCGGGCACAGCTCAACGAGTACGGCGGCATCCCCACCCGCAAGATAGTGACCATGCTGGCAGAGCAGCACGGGATGACCATCGACGTGGAAGCCTTTGCCCGGCGCAAGGTGGCCCTCTACCTGGCACGGATCGACGACGTCCGGGTGTTTCCCGCCATGTGGGAGCTGGTCAGGCAGTACCACGGCAAGGTCCCCATGGGCATAGGCACCGGCTCAACCCGGGAACATGCGGCGCACATCCTGCGTCAGACCGGGCTCGATGCCTTCATCTCCGTGCTGGTGAGTGCCGATGATGTGGTCAATCACAAGCCCCACCCGGACACCTTCCTGAAAGTGGCCGAGCAGCTCGGCGCCAACCCGGCCAACTGCCTGGTGTTTGAAGACACCCGGATAGGCATTCAGGCGGGCAAGGCCGCCGGCATGACCACCTTGCTGGCCGATCAGGGCGCACTTTACCCGCGCTAGTATGGGTAAACGTTCCTGACCACCAATAGAAACGCCTCCACAAAGGAGGCGCTTCTATATCTCGAATCATTAGCTTGATGTTCTCAAGGCCATGTGATGCGGATGATACCTAGACCTGTGCTCATTGAACCCATACAACTTTTATATAGGTCAATCGACATTTTATTTAAGGCCCTGCTTTCGCGATGATATACCAGTCATCTAAACTGTCATATCTAGGTACGTCTTATACCCCATCCTTCTGGCAGTATTAGTGGGTTGAATCGCCCCTACTTTCCTAGACACCTCAAGAGCCTCAAACTGAGGTCAATCAGGAGGTGTTATGAGCAAGCAGCAACGTTACACGGAAGAATTCAAACTGGCCGCCGTCAAGCAGGTGACTGAGCGCCATTACCCAGTGGCAGAGGTCGCTGAGCGACTTGGTGTTTCCAGCCACAGTCTTTACGCCTGGATCAGGCGCTACAGCCAGCCCGCCGTGCAGCAACAGCATGACTCCAGCCAGCAAGCCGAAATTCGGCGCCTCAAGGCTGAACTGCGCCGCGTCACCGATGAGCGAGATATCTTAAAAAAGGCCGCCGCGTACTTTGCCAAGCTGTCAGGGTAAGGTACGCCTTCATCCGGGTGCACGCGTCCACACATCCCATCCGCCGACTGTGTCGGATGATGAATGTCCACCCGAGCGGTTATTACGCCTGGCAGCACCAGCCTTTATCTGCCCGCGCACTTGAAGACCAACGCCTCCTGGGCCAGATCAAGCAATGTTGGCTAGAAAGCGGGGGCGTCTATGGCTATCGCAAGATCCGGGATGACCTGCGAGAGATGGGCGAGACCTGTGGGAAACACCGGGTGGCGCGATTAATGCGTCATGAAGGTTTGCGTTCACAAACCGGTTATCGTCGCCGTCCCGGTCATTATGGTGGCCGGCCAACGGTGGTTGCACCGAATCATCTTGAACGCCAGTTCGATGTGACTGAGCCAAATAAGGTCTGGGTAACGGACATCACTTATATTCGAACCCATGAAGGCTGGCTCTATCTGGCCGCGGTATTGGATTTGTTTTCACGACAAGTCATTGGTTGGTCAATGGGGCCACGGATCGACCGAGAGTTGGCCATCAGCGCGTTACTGATGGCAGTGTGGCGACGGCGACCCGAGCAGGAAGTGCTGGTTCATTCTGACCAAGGGAGCCAGTTTAGCAGCTATGACTGGCAGGATTTTTTGCGGGAGCACCGGCTCAAGGCCAGCATGAGCAGACGTGGCAATTGCCATGATAACGCGGTGGCGGAGAGTTTCTTCCAACTCCTCAAACGCGAGCGGATCCGACGTAAAACCTATGCAGATCGGGAGGAGGCCCGGCAGGATGTGTTCGATTACATTGAAATGTTTTACAACCCCAAGCGTCGGCACAGTTTCAACAATGGGCTATCGCCAGTAGAGTGTGAAAAGCAATATTTCGAACGGCTCAAAAGTGTCTAGAGAAGCCGGGGCGATTCA